>CAYQKZ010000033.1:12999-16039 GCA_964418135.1 uncultured Desulfobacterales bacterium | reverse complement strand
CTTCAATAAGGTGTTGTCTGCCTAACCAGACAAGAAAAAAGAAAAAGATGCCATAGGCACCGAGCATCTGGGTTTCTTCCGGTCTTGCCAATGTGGGGCCGAAAGTGATTCCCAGAGCCGCATCGGGAATATTGTATCCAAGCACACCGAGAACGCCGATCAGCAGTCCGCCGATCAGATAAAAAAACCAGAACGAAAAGGAAATCTGCTTGGATGTCAGAAACGCCAATCCGATAAAAGCGGGGTAAATATAAATCTTCAGCTTGACAAACCCGGAAAAAATCCCCTGCGATGGAATGTAAGGACCTGCCAAAATCAGTGTTGGAAGTTGAGGGATGGATGGAAAATAAAAATTCAGCCCATTCAGGAGATGAAGCAGAACCGGAATCAAAATTCCGGCGCGGACATAACGATTGGAAAAAAAACGGAACAACTGTTGCTGATCCAAGGCATCTTCTATCATCTGAGGAACCTGCAACAGCGGTAGATTCATTCGTTCATGATGAAGCCACTGTCTGCTGACAATGTTCACGATAAAGATCATTCCGGCATAGCAAAGAAGAATGAAAGCGGTCCACATCGTGAGTGGTCCGATCCAGGCATGCCAGGGAATGTTAATAATGATGTCATGCCAGGTCATCTGTCTGCCACCCGGCAACCCATCATAGAGCATCTGAACGGCATCTGCATTTTGTGGATACCAGGCGTGGGGAAGAAATGGCTGAATGGTTTCCTCCCAGCGGTTTTCAATGGATGCAAAATGAAATGGTGCCGTCAAATTGATGAAAAAAGTCCTGATCAGACCTGTATAGGCAATGCCGGATACCAGAACCATCAGAATCCATGCAAAAAGAATTTCTCGTCCGGTTAGTAGCATCCGGTTGCGGAAAAGCATTTTCAGCAGGGCGATCAAAAGCGTCATCCATACCAGGATAACAAACGGTGCTAAAGGGAAATGGCCGCCGCCGAGAGGGGTGGCCTGGAGAAAGGCATTGTTGTATGGGGTTACAACGCAGATAAAAACCGCCAGAAATACCCCAACGGCAAATGCACGAAATCGAATTCTGTCAACTGCTGGAAGTGAATCGCTCACAATTGAAATGCACCGATAGTGGGAGAATGATTAAAAGAAGCCCGGGAATATTTGCTTTAAGAAAAATCATTTCACAAGGCAGTGGGAAGGGAATAGGGTTTTCGGCCATTCCCGACCGATAACGCAGCGAAATTATTTCTCTGAAAGTCTATAGATGGGCGAAATTGCCATTGCAGACGGAATCGGCCTGAACGTTTTCCGAACAAGAGTTTCCAGTCTTCCGTTGATTGATATCGGTTATATATTTCATGATAGTGAAGGGTCAAGTACAAAACAGAAAATAGACAGTGGATTCGAAAAAAATATCGGCAATTCATCCATTGCAAACAACGACTATGAGTCGTTACAATCTGCGATTGCTTCAAACTCCCTCCCCCCAGCGGGGGAGGGTTGGGGTGGGGGTTCAAATAGTTAAGATTATGCCCGTTCGCAGTATAGATGCCATAAGAATTGTTTCGGAAGAAAGTGTTTGATATGTTTTATCGGCATTTGAAATCAAAACGTATATCCGATGGAGATATGAAAACGACCCGGATTTTCACCCGGCTCCCGGTCCAGCTTGAAACCATACACCAATCCAACCGGGCCGACAGGCGTCAGGTATCGGAGCCCAAGACCGGCTGATGATCTGAATCCATTCAGGACGGTATCAGTCTGATACTGACTGAGGCTTCCGGTGTCGGTAAATACACAGAGTTCGATCTGGCTGCCGAGATCGATTCTGGCTTCAACGGTTCCGGACAGAGACCTAAGTCCGCCGACGGGCAGATTATTGGTGTCGAATCGCAGCATGTTTTCATCGAATCCCCGGACATTTGCAGAACCACCCAGATAAAAAAGCTGATCATTGGCGATGATTCTTTCAGAATTCATCGGTTCGATATATCCCCATCGGGCGGAAAAGGCAAATGTAAGTCGGTTCATCGGTGTCAGATAGTACCGAGAATCCAGGCGGTATCTCAAAAAATGATCCAGATCACCGTCAATTCCTCTGGAGACATCGACATAGCCGGCAGAAAAAACGCCTTTACGGGGTCGGACGAAAGAATCGCGGGAATCGAACTGAAATTTGGGGGATACCATCATCAGGCTTCGCGGAGCCATGCCGTTTTCGGTCAGATATTCCGTTTGAAAGGATTCAGAGAACAAGTCGTTGTTTTCATAAAGCTGTCTCTGTTCAGCGTTGAAAGCGACACCTGTGCTGAATTGGGTCCCCCATTTTCGGGAAAAAGCCAGTGATGATCCGAGGATGCGTACCCCGAAACTCTGATTGAATTCAGACCGATTCTCCGCATACACCAGGGTATCGGCGGTAATTCGAGATTCCAGCAAACGGGGTTCGGTCAGACCAGCCTCTCCTTTATATCCGATTTCACTGATCTCTGCTTCTGTCCATGCTTTGATGTTTGCACCCTGAAAATTGCGGTTTTCCAGGCGGGAATGGACAAACGCTCCTTTTTCGGTTTCATAGCCGATACCGGTATCCAGGACGTAGGGTTTGGACTCCTCGACTTCGACGATCAAATCGACCCGATCCGCTTTTTCCTTGAGTCCGCAGGATTGGAATTGTACGGAACGAACAATTTCCATGTTCCGGATATTTTTTTGACTCTGCAGGAGTTTTTTCAGGGAAAATGCTTCTCCGGCTTTGATTTCCATTTCATTTTTCAGGATACGCTCCCGGGTGGTGAAATTGCCGGACACAATCACATCACCCATGGCCACATAGCCGCCTTCATCGATTCGATACTCGATCTTTGCCTGATAGGGATCATCCGTGATCGTAACCTGTGCCTGTACCTGAACATGGGGGTGACCGGTTTCGGAAATCATTTCCGTTAATTTGTTTTTGTCGTTTTCGAGCAGATCTTCAAAAAACAATCGGCCCACTTTCAGACTGGAAGCTTCTGTAACCGCCTCTTCTGACAGAGAATACAGACCGATAAT
>CAYQKZ010000033.1:0-12989 GCA_964418135.1 uncultured Desulfobacterales bacterium | reverse complement strand
GGTCCGATTCCCCTCGTTTACATTGAATTGAATGTCCGCTGATGTATGATCCGGAGACAGTGAAACGTCGGATGTAATTTCTACATTTCGAAACCCCTGGCTGAAATAAAGCGCGGAAATCGCCTTTACATCTTCATCGAGTGTCTCCTGAACCAGTGTGTTGGGTTGAAAAATCCCGCCGGGGATAGACAAAATCTGCTTTTCAATTTGAGTTGAGGGCAGGGTGTCGTTTCCAAAAATCCGCACCTGGCTGATTCGGGTTTGGGGGCCTTCTGTGATAACAACCCCATACACTTTTTCCCGGTCGGGTGGATTAGAGGAATCGTCCATTTTCCGGATAACGATTTGCGGATTCAGATATCCGGCTTGTTGATAACGGCTTTTGATTTTCCGAATACTTCGCTTGATGCTGATATCGTTAATGAGACCATTTTCCCAGAAAATCAGATCCTCTTGCAGACTGGCGGCTGAAAAGGCGGTGTTGCCCTCCCATTCAAACCGATACGGTGCGCCCTCGGTTACGGCGATTTCAAGGTCTGCCACAACAGACCGTTCCGGTAAAGGGATGATGGTGAAGCCAATTTCCACATCCAGATATCCATGTTTTCGATAAAATGTCGTCAGATTTTGGATGTCTTTCTGAATATCGGCATGAATCAGGCGGCCTGACACGCTCGGTAATATGGCCTTTTTCCATGCCGTCATCATGGATTTGAGTCGCAATGATGAAAATGCAATGTTTCCGGTGATTCGAATGTTTTTGAGATGCAAATATCGACCTTTATCAATATCGATTTGTATCACGAAATTGTGGTCTGAATCATCCGGAACCGCTTGAATCATGACGATGGGGTGAATGAATCCCTGTTTCTCCAGATAGGATTCAATTTTCAGTTTCTGTTCGGAGAGATTGTTATGGTCCAGGACAGGACCGATGTGGATTGTCATGGTGCTGAGAATATCCTTTTCAAACAGAGGGAATGCACCATGGATTTGAATGTCTTTGATCCGGCCGGCGTTATCTTTGAAAAAACAGGGAGGAAACTGGGGGGATGAATCGGCAGCGACACGCTGAAGGAGCAATCCCATCAAACAACCGGCAATGATCCCGGTCGAAATACTGAAACGGAAAAAAGCCCCGAAGACGGCATGCCAGCATTCCGGAATGCTGCGCTTCGAACTTTTCGACTGCCACACGCCTTCGGGTAATATTTGACCAGATTTCTTACCGGAACTCATGGCGATATTTGACTTCTCCTCCAAAAACCCCTCGACTATCCTGAAAGCCACTTAACAAAATATTTTCGATGAACATGTATTCGGTGATCGTCCGCTGAAATGTGATGCCACCCTTGGATTCGACGGTGTACTTCAGCGTGATTTGCGGAGAAATGACTTTTCCAAAAGTCACTTTCAGGGGGTCTCCGTTGACATTACGGTTTTCTCCGGTTGAATCCACTTCCAGAATATCCAGTCCGGATGCCTTTTTGATATCACTGCCGACAGCCGTGGACAAGAGATCTGCAAGCATTTTTTGTGAGGAAGAACCGCCGGTCGTTTTGCTGAGGGAAGCCCGTGTGGTTTTTCCCGTGACAAGAAGCGAAAGTAGATCGTTGTCATCCAGGAAAGGAGAGGCGGACAGTTTCAGATTCAATTTGTCCAAAGGCCCCGAAATATCCAGAAAGACAGTCCAGTTCTGAATGGATGCCTGGCTTTGGATATCCAGAACCGATTCCATGGTATATGGGTTGGTGAAATCGATAAAACCCTTTTTAATGCTGAACGTTGTACTCTGGTATTGAATGCTTCCTGAATCGACACTGGTTCTTCCCTGGATGACGGGGCGCTGCAAGGTTCCTGTGATGCGCATGTCCGGAGACAGATTCAATTGGGCCAGGTTGTTATCGACGACAAACAGGTTGCGGGGCGGTATTCGAATGTCCATCTGTGTATTCTGAATTGCAGGAGGAAATATGATTTCCGAACGTGCCTGATATCCGCGTTCACGCTGCAGCAGGGATCGGATCGGATTGAGATTCACTTTCTTGTAATACAGTCCGTCCAGTATGACAATTTCTCCCTGAAGTATAGACGATTGGGCTGTACCATTCAATGAAAGTTCGCCATTCAACGTGGCATCGAGCGTATCTTCAATCTTGATCGGAACCTGAGATGCCGTCATTTTTAAATTCATTGAATGCATTTTGAAGGCTTCGATTGCAGCCTTTCCTTCCATCCAGATACGGCCGCTGTTCACCTGACCTTCCAAAAATTCGATGCCGATTGTCTTGGGTGTAAGGTGAATCCGACCGTTCACGTCATGAATATCCTGACCCCTGTCTTCAAATGCGGCTCCAGCATTTTTTATTTCCAGTAACGCTTCCGTATCCGGATTGTGCCAGGGGCCTTTCATAACAGCCGATAATATCAGATTTCCGCGTAAATCGGATATTCCGTCATTGAAAAAAACGGCGGCATTCAACGGAATATCGGCATTCAGGTTGAGCGATACATCCTGCCCGATCCGGCTTTCACCGCCGATATCGAGGCTTCCGTCCGTCAAAAGGCTCAGGCGAGTGCGGGGGATGGTAACGGCTTCGTTCTGGATGCCGATATGCAGATTTCGACCTGATACGAGGGAGTGCCCGATAGCATTCAGGGATAGTTCGGAAATACCGGCATCGGCTTTCAAGGTTTTCCATGAATTGAGATTACCGGACGCAGATATTTGTCCGGATACGGTTCCGCCGATTTTCTCGATTCCTGCGAATTTGAAAAAAGGGGCGAGTTCTATCCGAGAAAAATCCAGTTCAGCAGCGTAATCCCGATTTTGAAGTTGGCAGGAAAGGAATCCGGTTACCGGGGAGTGTAGTTGAAAACGGGCTGCATCGTCTGCAACTTTGAATTCGATACGGGTATGGCCCCAGTCGATTTCATAAAAGCGAAAGGGATTCAAAAGAATTTCGCCCTGAATTTTGGGATGATCCAGTCGACCGGTTCCTGTAAGATTCAAAAACAGTTTTCCGTCTCCGGCCGACCGGTAGTCTGTTAGTGCGTCAATATGACCGAGGGAAATGCCATTAGCTGAAAGTTCGACATGAAAAGAACTGTCCGAAGCCACCCCGCCCGATACATTCAAGAATTCATCCGGTGCAAATGAAAAATTGGCTTTTGAAATATGCAACTGGTTATTATTGAAATCGGCTGATAGCTCCATGGCCGCCAATTTCTGCCTGAATCGTTGCTGACCGATTTCCAGTTGTCCGGAACGAAGGTTCATCGATCCCCTGATCTGTGTCCGAGTGCCTTCCAGTTCAGCGGAAGCCGTGATTTTGCCTTTTATAAAATCGACAAAATTCTCAGCAATCAAAGTCATACCCGAACCACTCAACTGAAAAGGCATGATCCGATGCAAAGAAAGACTGCCGGGTTCGAATATCTGAATCATTCCGGAAAAATCCGCATGTGAATCCCGGTTTTCCAGAGACAGTCGCTGTGATTGAATTTTACCATCTGCCAGTTTCAAGTCTCCCACAATGTTTCCGAGTCGAACGGACTGGGCTTTCATTCCGGTTGCCTGAATTTGCATTGATCCAGACAGCGATTTTTGCGTACCTTCCAGTTTACACGTGCCATCGATGATGCCTTGAATATCTGAAGATCGAAAAAAATTGGCAGGTTGTATCCGATGGAAAGTCGAGGCAAAAGAAATGGGTTTTCGGGAATCCGATGTTCTGTTGATATAAACCGGAATCTCTCCTTTGGCCGTCAGTTCGGAGTCCCTATTTTTCAGAGAAAGAGAATCGATGCGAAGCATGCCTGAAGGTTCGATTTCCGCATCCACTGCCAGTGATCCGATCTGAATATCGTCCAAACCCAATCCGCTGCTTTTGAGTTTCAGGGTGCATTCCGGCCGTTCCAGCGAGCCGGACAGCTTGGCCAGAATGTCGAGACTTCCGGATGCTCCGCGGATTCCCAGCGGAGAAAGGCTTTTGGAAAGGTTGTCGGATTGACAGGTCAAATTGCCGGAGATGTGGTTGCTCGATGCATTCCAGACCCCGGACGCTGTCAAGCGAGTACTCCCTGCCTGTGCCTGGAACTGCTGAATATGGAGCGTATCGCTGTCCCACCGGGACCGGGAATGAATTCGGATATCCATGGGTTCAATATCCGGATTCAGAGAAATCCGTTCGGCCTGAAGATCGATGCCGATATCGCCCTTCAAGTCATGTTCCGGATATCCATTGATCTGAAGGGAAAGGGTACCATTGACGACACCGGCAGCGGGCGGGTGAATGGCTTCCATGTTCATATTTTCGAGAATCACCTGCGCGTGGCCCGATAGTGATGACAGATTGCACGGCTGAGAGTAGCGTCCAGATGCAAACGCCTGTTTGAGATCCGCCGTGCCGGTGATGTGGATAGCGCCTTTCCCGGTCGTCCTGGAAATTGTTTCCAAAGACAGGATGCGATCCTTTAGGTTGGCGGCCATCCAAAGATGATTTAAAGAATATTCGCCAAGCGTTGTCTGCTCGCTGGTCAGGTTCAGATCGGCATTTGGATTGAAGAGCGAGCCGGAAATATTTCCGGCGATTTGAACCCGGCCTGAAAGTGCGGTCTCCAGATTCAGGCTTTGCTGGAGAGCTGTAAGTGCTGTGTTGAATTTCAGGTTCAGACTGAGTTCAGGCACTTCCCATATGCTTGAAATGGTTCCGGATATTTCGGCATTCACCATTGGGGACAGCAGGCTGAACTGTAGCGGCAGAATATCGCCGTCTTTAAGGCTTGCTTGAATCGATACAGGGCCTACCATCGTATGAATTTCAGGGCTTGATATGTGACCGCTGCCGATTCGGATATCGGTATAGCCCGTCTGTTTCATCAAATCGGCCGAAAGAGTCATATCCATGTTTTGAAGACAGATGGAAAGGTTTTCCTGCCGATCATCGTAACAGGATGAACCTCCAATGACTTTTATCTCATTGAAAACAACTGGATAAGAAAAGATGCCGGCGTCTGATGTCTGCTCCGAATGCTGTATTGGAAAAATGTTTAATAAATTCAGCGAGCCTTCAGATAAAATCGATAATTTAACATCCGGGTTACTGATGATTATGCGTTGAACTTCGAGATGCTCGGATATCAATCCAATCCATGAAAAATCAATTAACAGATTGTCTAAACATATCAAATCATTTTCAGAGGAATCATATATGCGGGCATTCCAGATTTCAAGTTCACCTTTCAGGAGTGAAATGCGATGATTTTGGATAGAAATTTTGCCGTGTATTCGGTGATTGATAAAATTTAATAGATGAATTCGCGCATGATCCGTATGCAGATACCCTGATAAAAGGATTCCGGAGAAAAGGCAGATTCCCAGTAACAGGCTGATTCCAGAAAGAACGAGTTTAAGAGGTTTCTTCATGGTCTGCCTGAAATTCCATTTGTTATCAGTTATCAGGGTTATCAGAATATTGAAGGTCAGCGGAATAAAGCCGGATACTCTTGGATAAGTTATCTCATGTTCAAACTAAGTCATGCTGGAATTGAATTGAATGACTTTGCCCCATTGTATTGCGCCGGTTGAGCCACAGAACATCTTGATGAATTCAAGTGAAAATTTATTTACGACTTTTGAATATTCTTCCATGAATTGTTCGTTTTTATCTTTCGCTTTATATCCAAGAGGTTCGATGATATCCGTATACAATGATTCACTTCCAGAGATAAAATACCAGAACTGTTGACCGCAATATTTCAGATAGTCACCTTTATTCGGAGAGATTTCCTTACCATAACAGCAGCCATTGACGGCGACAACGTTTGGTGAAGAAGCCATGTTCGTTCCCAATATCCGTTTGGCTTTTCGAAAATTATCACGCATTTTATTGATCTGACCGGCATTTCCCCAATTCGGGCCTGATTTAATGGAAACGATGTATTTGGTATCGTCTTTATAAAGTTCCAAGTCTATCCCTTCAGCAGATGACTTATAGCCATCATAAACATGATGACAGATATAAATGGAAAGACTTTCGAGAAAACTGCCGAAAATACTTTCTTTTTGAGATGATAAATATGCATCTAAAATGGTTTTGATGAAATCTCCTGCGGTCGTGATATGTTTCACTTTGAAAAGATAGGGATTCTTCCGCTTAAGTATCTCCTTCAACTTGAGTTTCTTCAGTTTTTCTATGCGATTTTGATGAAAATGCGGAATGTTCTGTTCCACATAAGCAGTTATCTTTTCTTGAGAGATGGTTTTCATATTCAGCTTTACCCTCGCATAGCCTGTGTTGAAAACGATTTGTCCTTTCTACGGCAAGATCGCAGTATTCTGATAACACATCAATTCCAAGGGAATTTCTGTTTAATCTTTGAGCTACTTCACACGTTGTACCTGAACCAAGAAATGGATCCAGTACCCAATCATATTCTTGCGTAAACAACTTCATGAACCATTCAGGAAGTGATGCTGGAAAAACAGCGCTATGATTACGGTTGTAACATTCTGTAGCAAAATGGAGTACGTTGGTTGGATATGCCATATCCCGATTGATCCAGTTGGATACATTTTTTCCAAACCCGCTGCCGACTTTGGAATTATCACGCTTTTGGTCTGTTTCACTCAGCTTTTTCAAACGGGTTTTTGACCATTCTCCCATTGGAACCATAACGGATTCCTGATACATATTGAATTTTTTTGATTTGTTGAATTGTAGGCATCGCTCCCAGGCATCCCGAAAACGGTTCGGCCATTTCCCCGGAAAACAATTTTTTTTGTGCCAAACAAATTCTTCCGTCCATAACCATCCTTGTTTACGCAGAGCGATGATGAGTTCCAGAACATAGGTATGTCGTTCGCCGTTTGATGTTTTTTCCTTGATATTTAGAATAAAAGTGCCATCTGGTTTCAATACTCTTAAAAATTCTTTAGATCTGGGTAAAAACCATTCTACATATTCGTCTGGTTTGATTCCTCCGTAAGTTTTGCTGCGATTGTCTGCATAAGGTGGTGATGTTACAATCAAGTTGAAAAAATTGTCTGGATTTCTCTTGAGAACGTCTAAGCAATCTCCTGATCGAATCTGAGTTTCAATAAGTTTCATAGCGTCATTTCTTGATTGTGAAGTCGGGTAGATATGAAAAAATAAATCAAAGTGCGAACAGAAGGCGTTCATGAATTCGATCAAAACCGCCGTTGGACATGATGAGAATCAGATCGTCAGGTTGTGCTGCTGAAATCAGAAAATCGATGATGGCATCGGTATCCGGGAAATAATGGGCATCGATTTTCCGGTTTTTCAAATCGCTGACCAGAAGCTCGGATGAAAACCGTTCATCAACGGGAATTTTGTTCAGATGCGGTGGTTTTCGAATGCATACCGTATCTGCACCATCGAAAGACAGGGGATAGTCTTTCTGGAAAATGTTTCTCATGCTGGAGTTGGTACGGGGTTCAAACACAGCAATGACACGTCCGGATGTATGAAACGATTTGACGGCCCGCAGGGTTTCCCGGACTGCCGTGGGATGATGGGCAAAGTCATCCATGATCGTAATGCCGTTTTTTATCCCCCGTATTTCCTGCCGGCGTTTAACACCTTCAAATGTTAGCAATGCCGTAGAAACAGCCGTTTGATCAATCCCCAGAACATCAGTTATGGCAATGGCCGAGAGCGCATTCCACAGATTGTGTTCTCCGATCATTCGTGTCTGTAATTGCCCCCAAGTTTTTCCTTCTTTTAGGACGTCAAAAAAGGTCCAGGGTGGTGCCGTCGAGTGATTTCCCAGTCGCCACACAGAATTCGTATCGGTGCCGTAAGGCAATATCCGGCAAGTGCGGTTTTGAATCAGTTCGCGGACTATCGGGTCCTGGTCGAACGCGACCAGTGTACTCTGGGAAGACATCCCGGAAATGAAGGCATCGAAAGCATTCTGGACGGCTGACCGATCCCGGAAAATATCTGCATGGTCGAATTCAACACTGGTCAAAATGGCAGCAGTCGGTGCGTAGTGAAGAAATTTCGGTCCTTTGTCGAAATAAGCCGTGTCGTATTCATCCCCTTCCAGTACCAAGTACTCTCCGTTGCCCACCCGGTAGTTGGCATCGAAGTTTTTCAGGATGCCGCCGATGATATACGTCGGATCCAGCCCAGCGGTAAAAAGAATCCATGCCAGAAGTGAGGACGTGGTGGTCTTGCCGTGGGTACCGGTGATGACCAGGGACTTTTTTCCGGAACCAGCAAAATGGTTGATGGCCTGGGGCATGGAGCAGAAAGGCAAATTCAGCTCCCGCATACGGACAGCCTCGGGATTGTCTCTACGGACGGCATTTCCGACGACAACCAAATCATATTCCGATGTGATGTGGTCTGAATGAAAGCCTTCGAGAACCGGAATATCTTTTTCTTTCAGCAGAAGACTGATTGGAGGATACACCTGTCGATCGGAGCCGGTCACTTGAAATCCAAGGTCTTTCAGCATGCAAGCCAAGGCTCCCATGCCGGTTCCACAAACTGCGATCAGATAGATACGCCGCACATTTTCGGGGATGCGGTTAAAATCCAGACTCACGCAACCAATCCTTTGAACACCGTTTCTGCCGCGCGGACGGTATTTTCGATGTGTGTTTTGCTGTGAGCCGCTGAGATAAAGAGTGCTTCAAACTGAGAAGGCGCGAGATAAATTCCCTGATCCAGCATTCCCCGATAAAATGCCGAAAAAAGAGTGAGATCGGAAGTCTTGGCATCATCGAAATTGTGGACGGGCTGATCGGTAAAAAATAAACCGGCCATTGATCCGACGCGTCCGGCCCTGGCTTTGATGCCGGTGCTGCGTATTGCCGATTCAAGGCCGTCGATCAACATTTGAGATGTGGTGTTCAGTGCTTCGTAAAAACCAGGTGTTTTGATCCGGTCTAAGGTGGCGATTCCGGCGGCCATGGCCAGAGGGTTTCCGGAAAGCGTGCCTGCCTGATACACAGGGCCTTGGGGAGCGATGTTTGTCATGATGTCGCGTTTTCCGCCGTACGCACCGACCGGTAAACCACCGCCTATGATTTTTCCGAGAGTGGTCAAATCAGGCAAAATGTTATACAGGGCCTGGGCGCCACCATGTGCCACCCGAAACCCGGTCATGACTTCATCGAAAATCAGCAGACTGCCGCTTCGGGTGGTTTCGGATCGAAGGGACTCCAGAAATCCAGGTACCGGAGGTACCATACCCATATTCCCGGCAACAGGTTCAACAATGACTGCCGCCACTTGATCTCCCATCTTATCCATGATGCCGATAAAGCAGTCGATGTCGTTGTATACCAGTGAAAGTGTCTGGGAAGCAACGACATCGGGAATGCCTGGGCTGCCGGCAATGGCAAGGGTGGCAACGCCGGAGCCGGCCGCTACGAGCAGTGCATCGGCATGGCCATGGTAGCATCCGTCAAATTTGATGATGATGTTTCGACCGGTGACGCCGCGTGCCAGCCGAATGGCGCTCATGGTGGCCTCGGTACCGGAATTGACCATTCGGACCATTTCAATGGAGGGAACTGCATCAATAACTAATTGTGCCAGCTCGATTTCCAGATCGGTCGGGGCGCCGAAGCTGGTGCCGCGTTCAAGAACGCGCGTTATGGCTTCCAATACTGCGGGATGGCGGTGCCCCAGAATCATGGGTCCCCAGGATCCGACGTAATCAATATATTCATTATCATCCATATCCACAATCATACAGCCATCGGCATGGTGGATGAATACCGGTGTCGTTCCAACGGATTTGCATGCTCGAACGGGGCTGTTGACCCCACCGGGTATGAGTTTGACTGCTTGATGAAAAAGTTCATGTGAATTTTTAAAGTGTTTTCCCATTTAATTTTCCTATTTTATTCTTTCCACCCCTGTTCGCCGATCAGTTTGACAAAGCGGCAACCGCCAAGGGTCGATTGATGGATGCCGTCTTCATCCCGGATCAATTTGATGAGTTCTTGAGAATGGGTATTTCCGACCGGTATGACCATTCGGCCGCCAACAGCCATCTGGCTGACGAGATTCGATGGAATGCGGGGAGCTCCGGCAGTGACCAGGATGGCGTCGAAGGGACTTTCTCCGGGCCAAAAGTTCGTGCCATCCGAGTACCGGGTGACAATATTGTGATACTGAAGGATATCAAAGAGTTTGCGACTTTTTTGGTACAGGGAAAAAATGCGTTCGACCGTATACACGCGGTAGACGATTTCAGCCAGAATCGCCGCCTGATAACCGGAACCGGTACCGATTTCCAGCACGCGATCGCTTTTGTTCAGGGATAGCGCTTGTGTCATTTCTGCAACAATGAAGGGCTGGGATATGGTCTGCTGCTCTCCGATGGGAAGCGGAAAATCTCCGTAAGATTGATCCATCAGTGCTTCGCTGACGAACAAATGTCGTGGAATTTTTCGCATGGCATTCAGAACACGGACATCGGTGATACCGCGAGCCTCTATCTGATATTTCACCATATCTTCACGAAGACGTTCGAATTTTTTTGAATCTTTATCCATTTATTATCCAAAACTGGCAATTATTGAGTCAAGATAAACCAAACGCATGGGATAGTCGAGTTAAATTTAGTGGTTGACGGCGCATTTAAGCTTAGACACGTCCTTCGTTTGATAATTGAATCATTTTTTTACAGTACAATAAATTTTTGGATTGTGGTACGATTCATTATTTAATAAAAATTAAACCTTATAAGCAACATCTGGAGGAATTCAATGGAATTAATTACATGGCTTATCAGCTTTATCATGCATATTGACAAGCATCTTGTTGAAATCATAAAACAATATGGTGCTTTAACTTATTTGATCATGTTTCTCATCATTTTCTGCGAGACGGGTCTTGTCGTTGCGCCGCTTCTGCCAGGAGACTCCCTCATCTTCGCACTGGGGGCTCTGTCAGCGGGAGGGGAGTTGGATATCGTTCTGATAAGTTGGGTGCTTGTTGTTGCAGCAATACTCGGAGATACGGTGAATTACCATATCGGAAAGTTTGTGGGTCCGAAAGTATTTAGCCAGGAACACAATCGTTTTTTCAAAAAAGAACATTTGATGAAAACACATGTTTTTTATGAAAAACATGGAGCCATCACCATCATCATTGCCAGATTTATACCCATCATCCGAACTTTTGCGCCATTTGTTGCAGGAATAGGCGTTATGAGTTACAGCCGATTCATTATATATAATGTCGGCGGAGCGATTATGTGGGTTATTTTATTCCTTGCAGGAGGTTATTATTTTGGAAACCTGCCCATGGTTAGAAAAAATTTTACGTTGGTCATCATGGCAATTATCATAATTTCCGTCATTCCGATTTTGATCGAAGGGTTCAAAGTTTGGAGACAAGGTAAACAACGCCTTCGGGCAGACCTTTAAAAGGCGATCTGTGTCTGAAGATTTATCATTAAAAACTTGTACATCGAGTTTCAGTTATTTTTTAACTGTTCCTCAACGACTTCATTGACCCAGCTCATTGCAGCCATCATATTCGGAAAGCCGATGGTGGTCAAAGACAGAAGTACGGCATGAAAAATTTCTTCCGGTGTTACCCCGGCTGCCAGGGCTTTTCGCGCATGAGACATAACACCGCCCCGGGAGTTGCATCCCATGGCTATACCAAGTTTGACCAGATTCTGGACTTTGGTATCCAATGACCCCGCTTCGCGGCAGGTAGTACCTAATTGATTGTAATTTTTAAATACTGCAGGATATTTCTCTGCAAATTTTTGATATATATTGGGCAGATACATGTTTTCTCCTTGTGTGGGGTCATGTGTTGGGGTGTGTACGAAAGACTTGTTCTGTTTATACGCATGCAATGTGTGAAATTCAACTTAATTTTGCATCCAGGAGAACATCTAATAGATGCCGAGCATTAACATTGAACAGAATAGGATGCACTGCTTAAAAGTCCTGAAAACCTTGTGTCGGATATTCTGGTGTCCGGACCGATTATTTTGTAATGATACCATGAACGGTGATTTCGTTAAGCTTTTACGGAACTGTGAAAAGACGTTTAATTTAGATTTTTCTTCAGAAGTCCGGGCGATTGAGCGACTTGCCGGCGAATACATAGATTCAGAATCTTTATGTGCATCATTGTCTGCAGGGTACATCAAGCTGTTTGTTAATGACATTGATGGAATTGCAGCACCACTGTATCAGTCGTGTTATCAAACAAAAACAAGACGGCTGATGGGGTCTTCGGCTATTAATATGAAAAATCGCCTGGAAGCCCATGGTCTGTCCATTTTATTGCCTGCAAATGAGCCGATGGACCATCTTTGTATAGAATTGGAATACATTTATTATCTATTACATAAAGGCTGGTCTGAATCTGATGATGACAAAATACAAGAAGCAGTTATTTTTGTCAGGGATTCGATGATTGAATGGATTTGCCGATTTTGCGAAAAGATAGCTGCGGATGGTCGATTTGTATTCTATATGGTTGCTGCTGAACTGCTGTGTGCAATCATCCAAATTTTGTCTGAAATGACGATTATCAAAGATAAGAATTGTGAATTGAATCAAAAGTAATGTAATTTAAGACGGATAGGATTTCTGTCTCAGAATAAATATAAAACTCGATTACCAAATTTTTTTCATAACATCTTGATATCATTAAGTTTGATGAAATTTTGGATATTTCAAAAATTCTATTAAATCAGGTAGTTGTGCATTTATCTGCAAAAAAACTTGATAATCGAGTAAAAAGATTTGACATCTGTTTTCAATAAATATATAAGTTACGGGTTTGCCAATGAGGAGCTTAGATTATTCTTACTACCGAATTAAGTTGTCTCATTTTCTTCCTTTTTTGTTTTTCTAAAAGCTAAAAAAAAGCTTGACAAAGCGGCCAAAAAAAAATAAATTAGAGAGATTGGATGCAGGAATGAGAAATAAATAGGATTTGGCCTTGATAAGAATAATGCAAGGTAGTAGG
>CAYQKZ010000032.1:0-16628 GCA_964418135.1 uncultured Desulfobacterales bacterium | reverse complement strand
GGATATACAGGATGGACAGGATAATGAAAAAGACGGAATGGAAATCTTTATCATGATATCCTGTTCATCCATCTAAAATTTTCATAATCAGGCCCAATAACAAGGCGGACGGTGATTCAAAAGCGGAGCATACACAGTAGTATGTGAGCATTTTGAATCACCGTCCAACGCAGTTAGTGGGTCTCAGACGGGATTTTGAGATAGTTTCTTATTATTGCCTCGGAGACGGCTTTATTGTCTGTTTTTTATCGGAACCCATCTGTGCATTTCTTTCACGCCGATTTCCTCTCTTTAAATAAGTATTGGTTGCAGTTTGCCAGACGGCTGTGGACGCTTGGTGTCGTATGTCTGATGATGGCATCTCCACTGACCGCCCGTGCGGAGAGGGTTTCTTTTCCGTTGCGAATTGACTATAACCTCCTGCGATCTCTGGTCATTCAGACGGCTTTCACATCTGCCGGACAGACGGCGGTGTTGGAAGACGAATCCGATCCCTGCCGGAAAATCACCATTTCCGAACCCCGTTTTTTTGTTAAAAACGAGTCCTTACGATTCGAAACATTTCTTCACGTTACCGCCGGAACGTATTTTGCCGGTAAATGTCTGCTTCCGGTGACGTGGGAAGGCTATCTCGTGTTGTTTCAGAATCCAAAAGTCGACCGCAAATCATGGGTACTGTCTTTTGAAAATCATGAATCGGAGCTGTTGAATACCCATCATGATCCAACAAAACTGCCGGATGTAATATGGGATATAATCGAAACCCAGGTTTTCGATTATCTGAAACGGATCACGATCAATATGGCGCCGCCGGTTTCGGATCTCAAATCGTTTCTGCTCCCCCTTTTCGATGTAGATGCGGCGGATCGGGCTCGCCGGATGCTCGACAGTCTGCAGCCCGGAAAAATCGACATTCAGAAGGAATCCATGACCGTCGATCTGATGGCAGACGCTGAAAAAATCGAAAAAGAAACCAGCGCGGCCGAAACCATTTCCGAGGTGGAACGGATGTCTTTCATCGATGCCTGGGAAGCCTGGGATGCTTTTCTGGTTCAGATATTTCAGTCCTTATCGAAAAAATCCCTGTCTGAAGCGGAGCGCCAAACCATTTTCAGCACGATTCTGGATGTTCGCTACCGGTTTGTTCAGGAACTCTCCGAAACATCCGCTTCCAAAAAAGATTTTGTGCGGGAACAGTTTATGACGGCATGGCAGCAACTGTCTCCGGTATTTCGGAACCATCTGGGAAACGAGCCTTCCAAAGCCATTCTGGGATATCTGGCTTTTTTCGCGGCTGCCGATGCCCTGTCCGGTCTCGATCAACTCGGTCCGTCATTCGGATTTGAAATCAGCCGTGATGGCCTGATCCGGCTGGCAAAGCTTTTAGTGGAACGAGGTTCTCCCATTGAACTGCTGTATCAGCGGGAAGTCGATCCGATGTTTCGCGAAATCCTCGGTATGGGCCCGCCGATGGTTGTACCCGGCCCGTCTTTCGATACGGAGTCCATCGGAACGGAGACGCCGGATGAAATTATCGAAGAACCGCTTTCGGATCCGGAGCTGCTGGACTCCCTGGATTTGTCCAAGGCGATGATGACTTTTTTTATTAAACCCTGCTGGGCCATGGACAATATCCCGGAGGCCGAGATTGCGGCAATCCGGCATTGGGTGTTGTCCCCGAATAACGTGGATGATCGTCTCGATAAGATCAAAGACATACTGAAGGAAGCTGTCGATGAAACGTTGAAAAAGAATACGATTCCCCGGTCTTATGCCAGCGTGTTTCTGCAGGCGGTCTCCGCTACGGGATGGCAGGAAAGCTGTTTCCGCCAGTTTCTGGAAAAAAAAGGGAAAATTACCTATTTACTTTCTTACAACAATACATCCGTGGGCATGATGCAGGTCAATGAGCGCGTTTGGCGGGGGATTTACGA
This sequence comes from uncultured Desulfobacterales bacterium, assembly GCA_964418135.1. Classification (GTDB taxonomy): domain Bacteria; phylum Desulfobacterota; class Desulfobacteria; order Desulfobacterales; family Desulfatirhabdiaceae; genus RAAP-1. Next base: position 14,694 of record CAYQKZ010000032.1, on the reverse strand, counting down.
TTTGAAGAACCTGCGCTGGAATATCCGGTACAATGTCCGGGCCGGGTGTGAAATTCTGGAACAGTATTTTACCCGCTATGCACTGCCTAACAAGCAGACGGCTGTACTCGATGCCGATTCCCAGGCAGGCGCCCTGTATGCCATGTACAACAGCGGGCCGGGTGATTTTTCAAAATACCTCAAACGTATTGCCGCAGGAAAACGCCTGATGACGGACACCTTGTTTCAGGAGAAATATCAGTGGATCAAAAAAGACCAGTGGAATTTTATCACCAAATGCTTGGGAAGTGCATAACAGTGGATGCAGGAACAGGCAGCGATTATAAAATCCGGTGAATAACCACGGATTGTAGACGATGCCTGTCGATGTCTTTCAGAATTGAAAACGATTTCCGAAATTATCTGAGCGCTGTAACTATCGGATCATCTGCAGAATCACGTGATAAATCAATGGCATGAAAATGGCAGGCAGCATGTTGCCGACATGGATGTTTTTTATTTCCAGCAGGTTGATACCGATTCCCATGATAAGAATGCCGCCGACTGCCGACATCTGATCCACTACCAGCGGAACCAGATACGGCTTGATCAGCACCGCAGACAAGGTCAGTATTCCTTGATATGCGCCAACGGACAATGCCGAAAATGCAACTCCCGCCCCCAGCGTCGAAGCGAAAATGACGGCGGAAATACCGTCCAGGACGGACTTGGCATACAATGTCTGATGATTTCCGGTCAAACCGCTTTCCATGGAACCCACAATGGCCATGGACCCAACACAGTAGATCAGGCTGGCAGTGACAAATCCCTTGGCAATACCGCCTTGGGACTGAGCGAACCTGCGTTCCAACCATCTTCCCATCTGGGCCAACCGAGCTTCGATCCGAAGCCATTCTCCCGCCAGACCGCCGATGGCCAGACTGAATATTACCACCAGAATATCCTGGGTTTTGAGTGCACCGGTCATGCCGATCAAAATAACGGCCAGTCCGATGGCCTGCATCACGGTCTGCTGATAGTGGAGCGGAATACCACCTCTGAAGGCCAGTCCGATCAGGCTGCCGGCGATAATGGCCAATGTGTTGACAACTGTTCCAAACACGGTCGATGCCTTTTATTCCATTTCCCCCTCCCCGCTTGTCGGGTGGAGTCTAAACGCTTAAAATTCAGCCGTTCCATGAAACATTTTCGGTGGGGGGATTTTTCGGTTTGTTTCAAATCGGATTGTTTCAAAGGGGGAGAATCGGCTCGTTTCTCATTCTCTTCCGCAGCCAGTAGAGGAAAACAACCAGCAGGACAATGCATAGAATTCCGAGGGCGATGTATTTTTCATACGTTTCGATCTCACTGCTGATCACGGCACCGAATGTATAACCCAGAACACTGAAGGATATGGCCCAGATGGTTGCGGCAATGATATTCAGAATCAGAAATTTTATGGCATGGACATTCAATATGCCCAGCGCAAACGGGGTGATGTTCCGGAATCCGTAAACGAAACGGTATGTCATGATGATGATGTTTTCCCGTTTGGCGATCAAACCGCTGATTCGGATCCACTTTTTCTTCAGATTAGGCCTTTTCTGTATGTAGGATATGCCCTGAATCCGCCCGATATAAAAATACGTCTGATCACCCAGAATGGTGCCGGCCACTGCCGACAAGGCGACCAGGTAAATATTCAACATGCCTTTGCTCGCCAGATACGCAGCGATGATCAAGATGGTTTCACCTTCCAGAAATGTTCCGATAAAAAGCGCTAAGTATCCGTATTCCCTTAAATAAGCTTCCATCCCTCTCTCTTGTTGCAATTCCAAATAACCGATTTGTGTCCTGGCATGCGACAAGGCATGAATCCATGACGGCAATGGACAGCAGGCAATCCAATGGGTTCTTATTATACGGAACGACAGGTAAATGCAAGAAAGGATTGAAATCGGAAGAATTTGCGGAACTCCGGCGGAGAGATGGACTCTTGAAGACAATCATTCCATCTCTCCGCGCCCGGCGGGGAGATGCCGGGAGAAAAGGCCCGTCTAAACGAGGATACTGTTTAGATGTCGTAATACAGTGAAAATTCGTGAGGATGCGGCCGAAGCTTGACAGGATTGACTTCAGCATCGGTTTTGTACTCGATCCACATGTCGATGACATCCTTGGTGAATACATCGCCTTTGAGCAGGAATTCATGATCCGCCTTCAGGGCTGCCAGCGATTCATCCAGAGACCCCGGAGCGGAAGGCACATTGGCCATTTCTTCGGGCGGCAGATCATAGATGTTTTTGTCCAGGGGATCACCCGGATCCATTTTGTTCTGAATGCCGTCGATCACCGCCATGCAGATGGCCGAGAATGCCAGATACCCGTTGCAGGATGGATCCGGGGTACGGAATTCGATGCGTTTGGCTTTTGGAGATGACGAGTACATGGGAATTCGAATCGCAGCACTGCGGTTCCGGCTGGAATAGGCCAGGTTCACCGGTGCTTCGAATCCCGGAACCAGACGTTTGTAAGAGTTGGTCGTGGGGTTGGTGAAGGCGCACAGTGCCTTGCAGTGTTTCAAGATACCGCCGATGGCATAGAGGGCCTGCTGAGAAACACCGGCATACTGATCGCCGGCAAAGAGCGGCTTCCCTTCTTTCCAGATACTGACATGGGTGTGCATCCCGCTGCCGTTGTCGCCGAAAAGCGGTTTGGGCATGAAGGTGACGGTATGACCGGCCCGATACGCCACATTTTTCAATACATATTTAAACCATACCAGTTGATCGGCCATCTCCAGGAGGGGTTTGAACCGCATGTCGATTTCTGCCTGACCACCTGTTGCCACTTCGTGATGCTGCGCTTCGATATCGATTCCGAGACTTTCGAGTACAAGAAGCATTTCCGTTCTCAGATCCTGAAATTTATCCATGGGAGGAACCGGAAAATAAGCTTCTTTGTACCTGGGCTTGTATCCCTGGTTGGGACCTTCGTCCCGGCCGGTGTTCCAGGCGCCTTCGATGGAGTCGATTTCATAAAAGGCCCGGTTCGATGCCGATTCGAAACGGATATCGTCAAAAATGAAAAATTCGGCTTCCGGCCCGATATAGACGGTATCGCCGATCCCCGTGGATTTAAGATAATTTTCGACTTTCCGGGCAATGAAGCGGGGATCTCGAGTATAGGATTCGAAGGTGATGGGATCTTTTATGTCGCAGATCAGCACCAGGGTCGGAACTTGAAAAAACGGGTCCATTTTGGCCGTGGTGGCATCGGGGATCACCAGCATATCGCTGGCATTGATGGGCTGCCATCCGCGGATGCTGGAACCGTCAAACCCAAAACCTTCTTCAAAACTGGATTCTTCCAGCTCTTTGATGGGTACGCTGAAATGCTGCCAGACGCCGGGAAAGTCCATAAACCGCAGATCGACGATTTTTGCCCCTTTTTCTCTTGCCATAGCCAATACTTCACTTGGTTTCATACGATTACGCCTCCAGATATTATCAATGAGTTATTAATGATTCCGTGCTGACTTTACAAAATTGTCTGTGCGTGGATTGGGATGTTGATCACCGTTTGATCCATCCCCATCCCGATCCCTAAATCGCGTCTTTTCCCCGCTCTCCGGTCCGTACGCGGATGACCTGTTCCACAGGAAAGACAAAAATCTTTCCGTCTCCTAGCTTTCCCGTATTGGCCGATGTTCGGATTTTATCCACCACCTGATCCACCATCTCGGATGCAACAATGACCTCGATCTTGATTTTAGGTATGAAATCGACAACATACTCGGCGCCTCGGTATATTTCCTTGTGCCCTTTCTGGCGGCCATATCCTTTGACTTCGGAGATGGTCATGCCGTGAATGCCGATTTCATTCAGTGCTTCCTTGACATCGTCCAGTTTGAACGGTTTGATGATTGCCTCGATTTTTTTCATACTGCATTCTCCTTCTGTTGTGATCCCAGCAGAACCTGCCGAATGGCGGTGTCGATTGTCGCCACCTGGTCAGCGGAATCCACTTTCTGTCCGTCAAAATCTCTGACATAAAAAACATCCACCACCTGATCCACCTTTGTGGCGATCTTGGCGACCCACACGTCCAGCTTGCACCGAAACAGGGCATCCGTAATGCCGAACAGCAGACCCGGAAAATCCATGGAGAAAACTTCGATGATGGTGAAAAAACTGGAGCTGCGATTGTCGATTACGACACAGGGCGGCCGTTTCGATGCACGGATTTTATCGCTCCGGTAGGCTTCCATTCTCTCCCTGAGCGCCAGGGGCAGATCCAGACTTCCGGTGAGTACCGACTGAAGCTGTTCTCCGGCACGTTCCCATTTTTCATCCTCGAACAACTGATCCAACGGGGGCTTGACGTGAAAGATATCCAGCGCGATATTGTTGCGCCAGGTGAATATCTGTGCATCCAGAATATCCAGCCCGTTCAGGGTGAACACCCCTGCGATTCTGGAAAACAGTCCGGGTCGATCTTTGGCGCAGATGGTGACCATCCGGGCCCCGGCTACGGGCGATTCATCGATCTTCCAGATAAACTCAAGGTCTTTGATCTGCCGATAAAGCCGGATATGAGCAACGATATCCTCTGCGGATGAATGGAGCAGGTATCGTGGAGACATGACACTGAACAGAGTGTCCATTTCCCGTGCGGATTTCTGGGTTTTGGCGGAATACACCACCAGCTCTTTTTTCTTTTCGACGGTATCCACCGCCTCACGACTGGCCAGCTCCCCTTTTTCGAGGATATTCAGAACCTTCAGAAAGAAATCTCTGAGCAGCGCTGCCGTCCATTCATTCCATGCCTTCGGTCCGGTAGAAATGGAATCGGCCACGGTCAACAGATAGAGCATTTTCAGCCGGACCACATCTTTGATTTTTCGGGCACAGAATATTGCGGTTTCCTCATCGTTGGTATCCCGGCGCGTGACCAGTTTGATGAGAAACAGATGTTCTTCGATCAGAAAGCAGACGGTTTCGATGTCTTTTTTTCGGTACCCTTTCCGGGCCAGAATTTCGGCGGCAATGATGGATCCGCGTTTGGAATGATCGTTTCCGGCAGCACCCTTGCCGATATCGTGAAGGAGGCCCGCCCACACCAGCCATTTGGGCGCGGAAAGTTCTTGATACAGATGTCCGCAAAGTTTGCACTCACTGGCATCTTCCGGAAGACCAAATTTTTTGATGGTCTCCACGACGTGCAGAGAATGTTTATCCACCGGAAAGAGATGATAGTCGTCATACTGGACCCGGTGAACAATCCCCTTGAATTCCGGGATGATCTGAACGAGAAACCCTGACGACAACATTTCATCCAGCGCATTGACCCGGCCAGCCGGGGACATCAGGAGTTTCTCGAATAATTTGACGGTGCGATTCGAAGAGATGAAAGCCTCGTCGGCCAGATGCTGGAATTCTCGTACCAGCCGCCGGGCTTCTGCAGACAGCGGCAGTTGAAACCGGACACACTCTTCGAAAATCTGAAGCAGCAGCAATGGAGACCCCGGAATGGCCTCGGAAGAGACAAAATTAAGAGTACCCTTTCGAATTTCGAGATTCGGATTCCGGGTTTTCTGATTGTCTTTGCGCTTTCGATGGGCACCGGTATCATGGGACAGTTCATACAGAAATATCTGAAGCTGCTGATTCAGAAAATCCATTTCTCCTTGGATTTTGCTCAGCATGGTCTCTACCGGAGACTGTCCATCAAATGCGTGAAAATCCAAAATTTTTGATAGTTTCGGCTGATATTCCGTATAGAGACGATCACATTTTCTGTCGGCCAGCCGGTGAAGATGGTTTCGAACATGCCAGATGAAGGTCAGGGCACGAGACAGCAACAGGAATTCATCGCTGGAAAAATACCCATAATATTCCAAATCCCGGCGGGTGCGGATATCGGATTTGATTTTGGCGATCCATCGGATGGTGTGATAATCGCGAAGCCCACCGCATCCTTCTTTCAAATTGGGCTCGAGCAGATAGGCCGAATCTCCGAAACGTTTGTGACGGGTGGCATTGGTCTGAATCAGCCACGTAATCAAATCCGCCGATTGATTGCGAATGATGTTATCCCGAAGATGACTCATCAGACGGGTATACAGCGGAGACATGCCGCAGACGAAACGAGCGTCGAGATGGGCCGTAAATGCTTCGATATCCGTTCTGGAAATCTCGGCGCATTCCTCGATCGACCGGGTGGCATGTCCGACATCCAGGCCTGCATCCCATAACGGATAAACGATTTCCTGAATCAAGGATTCCGCCGTATCCGGAACGGCATGTTCGAACAAAAACAAGATATCCACGTCCGAGTGAACGCACTGCTCTCTTCTGCCGTATCCGCCGAGAGCAATGACGGCATACGGATTTTTTTCGATGCGGATACCCGGGCCGATCAAACTGGTTTCGTAACAGCCCTGAAAATAATGATCGAGCAGGCCCGTATGCTCGATCATGAAATTCTGAGAATTTCCTTTCAAGCCGGAAATCAGTTTTTCCCGTTTCTGTTTCAATATCATAAATGCGTTATCGGGCATGGGAACAACCACCTGTAAATGAATAAAGCCAGTGTTTGTGAATTTGATAAAATATTAAGCAAATTACATGCCGTTTTTTTATGAAATAAATATACCAATATTCCAACTGATTAAGAAAAAATCGCTGAGAATGTAAATTATCAAGATACATTATTGTCGAAGATTTTCGAGAAACTGATACAAAAATGTATTTATTTGCTTTCACAGATTCCAAAAAAATACTTGACGCTTCATATTGGTAGGGCATAATCCATTAGCGGAGTAAAATTTCAGTGAACATCGGCTTTTACAGGAATATTGATCAAACCGTCCTTTCATGAAAGGTGAGTACCATATGATTTCCAAACCAGTGCTGGTTACCGGTGCAACCGGTTATGTCGGCGGCCGCCTGATTCCTCTGCTGCTGGAATCCGGCTATCGGGTCCGCGCCATGGCCAGATCCCTGGCAAAACTGCAATCACGGCCGTGGTCCGGCCATCCCCATATCGAGCTGGTTCAAGGGGATGTCCTGGAACTCGATTCACTGGGAAAAGCAACTTCCGGATGCGCTGCCGCATTTTATTTAGTGCATTCCATGGTCGCCCAGGATCATCATTTTGCCGAAGCGGATCGGAAATCCGCTCACCATATGGTAACTGCCGCAGCGGAAGCCGGTATTGAGCGCATCATCTATCTGAGCGGACTTGGGGACAGCCGCAGCACCGCTTTGAGCAAACACCTGCAGTCCCGTCATGAAGTCGGTGAAATACTTCAGTCCGGCGCAGTTCCCTGTACCGTCCTGCGTGCAGCCATGATTCTGGGATCGGGCAGTGCTTCGTTTGAAATTCTGAGATATCTGGTGGAACGTCTTCCGATCATGATTACGCCGAAATGGGTCTTCACCCCCTGCCAACCCATTGCCATCCGGAATGTACTGAACTACCTGATCGGGTGCCTCGAACATCCTGAAACCAGCGGGCAGGTTTACGATATCGGCGGGCCTGACGTGCTGACCTACCGGCAGATCATGGATATTTATGCCGAAGCGGCCGGGCTTCCGAAACGTTGGGTGATTCCGGTTCCCTTTTTTACGCCGACGCTGAGTTCGTACTGGATTCATCTGGTCACACCCGTACCATCATCCATTGCGGTTCCTCTGGCACAGGGACTCAGCTCCCCCGTTGTCTGCAGTGAAACCCGGATATGTTCGATCGTTGCACAAGAGCTGCTCACCTGCCGGAAGAGCATCGAACTGGCACTGGAGCGCCTGACTCAAGACAGGATGGATACCTGCTGGATGGATGCCGGGCCGCTGCAGCCCCCGGAATGGGCTTACTGCGGTGATGCGGCATATGCCGGAGGAACCGTTCTGCAATGCGGATTCAGCGTCTCCTTAAAAGCATCGCTATCCCAAGTATGGGGGCCGATCCATCGGATCGGCGGTAAAAACGGATGGTACTATGCCTCGTTTTTATGGCAGATCCGCGGATGGATGGATCGGCTGGCCGGCGGCGTGGGTCTCCAGCGCGGCCGACGCAGCTCATCCCGGCTCTACACCGGCGATGCGCTGGATTTCTGGCGGGTTCTGGACATCGATCCACCCCACCGCATCACCTTGCTGGCTGAAATGAAGACTCCCGGCGAAGCGATTCTGGAGATTACGCTGACCCCGCAGCCGGATGGCGTTACGCAGCTTAAGCTCCTTTCCCGGTTCTTGCCCAAGGGGTTGATGGGAATTCTTTACTGGTACCTGCTGTACCCGTTTCACGAAGTCATTTTCCGCGGAATGCTTCAGGCCATTGCCAAAGATGTCGGCCGCCCGATCGTCACGGGGCCGGAACGCTTCACCCGGCGTATTTCCTGAAAATGCTCATGGAAACCCGGAAGAACCGCTCATGAGGATATTCAACCGTTTCAACGATCTGAGAATCCGGTTTAAACTGCTGATCATTTATTCTGCGGTGTTTGTTTTTTCACTGGCGGTTGTCAGCCTCATCATCCATTCTTTTGTTCGAAAAACCCTCGAGACAAATATTGAAAGTGAGCTGCTGAACACCAACATCACGATTCGCAACATGGTCAAGACGGCTGCGGATGTTTCGATCAAAAATCATCTCAGAGCCGTGGCAGAGAAAAACCGTGAGATTGTCACCTATTTTCACGACCAATTCATTCGGGGAATTCTGGACGAGTCAACTGCCAAAAGCAGATATCAGGAAGTTTTGCTGAGTCAGACCATCGGCAATACCGGGTATATCTATTGTGTCAACAGCAATGGGGTGATCGAGATTCATCCCAAAAAAGGATTGCCGGGTGCGGATCTATCCGGCTTTGAATTCATTCTGGATCAGATCCACCGAAAAAATGGATATCTCGAATATGACTGGAAAAACCCGGAAGAGCAGGAAAGCCGACCCAAAGCCCTGTATATGACATATTTCGAGCCATGGGACTGGATCATTTCCGTATCTTCCTATCGCAGCGAATTCGATGAGCTGGTGAATGTCAACGATTTCGAAGATCAGATACTGTCCCTGCGTTTTGGAAAAACCGGCTACGCGTACGTTATGGATACACGGGGAACCCTGATCATTCATCCGGTATTGAAAGGCAAAAATCTGTTGCAGACGGGCGACGTTGACGGACGGCGATATTTTGAAGATATCTGCCGCCGCAGAAACGGTAAAATCGCGTATGCCTGGGCCAACCCCGGTGAAAGCTTTCCCCGTGAAAAACTCGTTCTGTTCAACGATATTCCCGAATTTGAATGGATTGTGGCTTCTTCCTGCTATCTGGAAGAATTTGAAGCACCATTGACCACCGTAACCCATATTTTCGTGATCACCGTGCTGTTGACTCTGGTGCTGTTTCCGCCGCTTACCTTTCTGATCAGCGCCTCCATCACCACCCCCCTTCGGGAACTCATGCGCCATTTCGCCAGCGGAGCCCGTGGTGATATTTCCGTACGGATGAATCTGAGCAGCCAGGATGAAGTTGGACAGTTGTCCCGCTATTTCAATCTGTTTATGGATCGTCTTCAAGCCTATCGAACGGATCTGGAAAATGAAATCAGCGACCGGGAAAAGGCGGAAGCGACCATTCGCGAAAGTGAAGCCAAATACCGGGAGCTGGTTCAAAATGCCAATAGTATCATTTTACGAATGGACACCTGCGGGCGGATCACTTTTTTTAACGAGTTCGCCCAGATTTTTTTCGGATATGACGAAGCGGAAGTCATCGGGAAAAACGTTGTGGGCACCATTGTTTCGGAAAACAAGTGGGGAACCGAACTCCCAGGAAAAATTCCGGATGTCATCGGCGGCCCCGAAGAAGGATATCGTTATCACGGTACCGAGAATATCCTTCGGAACGGCCAGACGGTCTGGATTTCCTGGACGCGAAAAGCCGTCCACCATTCATCCGGAAATGTCATCGAATATCTATGCATTGGCAACGACATCACCGATGCGGTTCAGACGCAGCGGGAAATGTATCGGCTGCGAAAGTACCTTCAGGCGATCATCGATTCCATGCCTTCCATTATTGTCGGCGTGGATCAGGACCTTTGTGTCTCCTTCTGGAATCAAGAAGCGGAAAGGGCGCAGGGGGTGCCCCGGAAACAGGCCCTGGGACAGCGTCCGGATGCACTGTTTCCCCGGCTTCGAGATCAAATGTCCGTGGTGAATCGGGCCATGGCGGAAAAATCCATCAAAAAACTCGAAAAAGTTCCGGACTGGGTGGATCAGGATCTGCGGTATTTCGACATCGTTATTTATCCCATTCATGTGCAAGGACTTGTCGGGGCGGTAATCCGCCTGGATGATGTCACCGCCAGAATCCGCATGGAAGACATGATGGTCCAGACCGAAAAAATGCTCTCGATCGGAGGACTGGCAGCGGGCATGGCCCATGAAATAAACAATCCCCTGGCCGGCATGCTGCAAAGCGCCCAGAATATCCTGCGCCGGATTTCACCGGAACTTTCCGCCAACCGGCAGGCGGCTGAAGAATGTGGCGTGACACTGGAGGGAGTCCGGAATTATCTGGCACAGCGGGGGATCATCCGATTCATAGAGGCCATTCGGGAGTCCGGAGAACGGGCCTCCAGAACCGTCAGCGATATGCTCAATTTCAGCCGAAAGAGTTCCTCACAAAAAAGCTTCGTCTGTCTGGCGGAACTTCTGGATCGAACTGTGGCCTTGGCCGCCCGGGACTATGACCTGAAGAAGAAATATGATTTCCGCAACATTGAAATTGTCCGGGAGTATACGCATGAACTGCCTCCGGTTTTGTGTACGCCGCCGCAGATCGAACAGGTGATCTTGAATTTGCTCCGCAATGCGGCCCAGGCTATGACCGGTTCGATGCCGGCAAACAAACCGCCGCGCATTACATTCCGTCTTTACCAGGAAGGAAACTTCGCCTGTATCGAAGTGATCGACAATGGTCCGGGGATGGATGAAAATACCCGCAAGCGTGTGTTCGAGCCATTTTTTTACGACCAAAGATGTGGGTATCGGAACCGGATTGGGTCTGTCCGTATCCTATTTCATCATCAGCAGCAATCACGGCGGCACCCTGTCCGTGGCGTCGTGTCCCGGAGATGGTGCCCGATTTCTGATCCGGCTGCCGATCGGTATATGAATGTCCCCTGCCGGTGTCTTTTTTCGTTTTTTAAGATATACTGCAAGCAGGAACAATCTGCGCTTTTTGAACCCCCACCCCGGCCTTCCTCCGCTGGGGGAGCGAGCTTTAGGAAAACGCAGATTGTTCCCGCTTGCAGTATCGTTTGTTGAAATTCGCCTAATTCCGATTTCAGCACCGGCGTCAAGGATGTATCATGGGGGTGAGGGCTCATAAATTATGGAAAAAATCCTCGTTATCGACGACGAACCGATCATTCGGGAAAGCATGACCGCCTATCTGGAAGACAGCGGGTTTTCAGTCTGCCAGGCAGAAGACGGCCGCCAGGGTTTGGAGGTGTTTCGGCGGGAACAGCCCGATCTGGTCATGGTGGACTTGCGCATGCCGGGTGTTGACGGACTGGAAGTTCTCTCTACGGTGATAGGCGAGTCTCCGGATACCCCGATGCTGGTGGTTTCCGGTACCGGTGTGATTCAGGATGCAATCGAAGCGCTCAAGATGGGTGCCATGGATTTTGTCACCAAGCCGATTCTGGACATGGCTGTATTGGAACATGCCGCAAAAAAAGCCCTGGAACAGGCGCGGCTCCGGATTGAAAATCGGCGTTATCGGAAACATTTGGAAGAGGAAATCCGCAGCCGGACGGCCGCCCTGGTGGAACGTACCCATGCGCTGCAGGAGAGCCAGGCCCAGCTCTCTGCCATTATCGAGATTTTCGAGGGTCTGATCTATACTTGCAACCAGGATCATCGGATCGAATTCATGAATCGAAAACTCCTGGATCATATCGGTCGGGATGCCACCGGCCAGATATGCCATACGGCCCTGTTCGATCTGAGCGCACCTTGCCCCTGGTGCGTCAACGAAAAGGTTTTTCAGGGAGAAATCACCCGATGGGAAAACCGCAATCCCCGAGATGGCAGATGGTATTACGGCATCAATACACCTATCTTTGGACTGGACGGACAGGTACTGAAGGTACAGTCCATCGCCATGGACATCACCGACCGCAGGGAAGCCGAAGAAGCCATGCGGGAGCGGGAAGTCCGGCTGCGGGAAGAAAACACCCGGCTGCGTTCTTCTTTGAAGGACAGCGGGCAGTTCGGACGGATCATCGGCCGGAGTAATGCCATGCAGAAAATATTTGAAACCATTCTCAAGGCGGCTCAGGCGGATGCCGGTGTGATCATTTACGGAGAATCCGGCACCGGCAAGGAGCTGGTCGCGCAAACCATTCATGAATTGAGCGATCGCAACGCAGGCCCTTTTATCACGGTGAATTGCGGCGCCATCCCCGACACCCTGATCGAAAGCGAATTTTTCGGATATAAAAAAGGGGCGTTTACCGGGGCTGCCATGGATAAACCCGGCTTCCTCGACCTGGCCCACGGGGGCACCCTTTTTCTGGACGAAGTGGGAGAAATTCCCCTGAATCTTCAGGTCAAGCTCCTTCGGGCCATTGAAGGGAGTGGATACATCCCGATCGGTGGCGATAAATTGGTGAAGTCTGATTTCCGGATCGTTGCCGCAACCCACCGGAACCTGAGGGAAATGGTGGAACAACAGAAAATCCGGCAGGATTTTTATTATCGGATTCATTTGATCCCCATTCTGATCCCCCCATTGCGGCAACGCAAAGAAGACCTGTTCCAGCTGGTGGACCATTTTCTGAAAACTTTCGGTGACGGGGCTTCTCTGCCGGAATCGGTGATGCGCGATCTGATGCGTTACGACTGGCCCGGCAACGTCAGGGAGCTTCAACATGTCATTCAACGCTATGTCACACTTCGGGAAATCGATCTTCCCCGGCCCCCCGACGCGGAAGAACCGCCGGATACCGCATCCCCTCCATCCAACATCCGCAAAGAATCGTTTGCATCACTTGCGGACGCCCTGAACGAATCTGAAAAAAACTATATCCTACAGTGCCTGCAATCCCAGAAATGGAAGCGGGGCCGGGTCGCAGAGATTCTCGGCATCGACCGGCGGACCCTCTTTCGGAAAATGAAGTTTCATGGGCTGCTATAGTCTTTTGATGGGTCACTATTGTCCCAATTAGCTAACTATTCTGCATTAAAGCGCTTTCATATCGAAACCCCCAATGATGGGGCAATTCTGTCCTAAAAAATATATTTGATTCATTCTTTCAATAGCACTCTATCCAGTATCAATCAAAGAACTTGCTGAATTTGTTCAGGTGATGGCACATATGTTGCTGATATCGAAATTGCGTTCACTGTGACGATTCGATTCGACAGAATGCACAATGTATCTGTCGCCCTGCAAACACTATCTAAAAGGAGCATGAACTATGAGCAACCCCTATGTCGAGGCCTTTGAATCCTCCATCAAAACGCCGGATATTTTCTGGGCAAAAGCAGCCGAAGACCTGCACTGGTACAAAAAATGGGATAAAGTATTGGATGATTCCAACAAGCCGTTTTACCGCTGGTTTACGGGCGGCATTGTCAATACCTGTTACAATGCGTTGGATTTTCATGTCGAAAACGGAAGGGCCGATCAGACTGCCCTGATTTATGACAGCCCTGTTACCAATACCATCAAGAAATACACCTATGCAGAACTTCGGGACGAAGTGGCACTGTTTGCCGGTGTTCTGGCCGCCCGCGGCGTGGTCAAAGGAGACAGAGTCCTGATTTACATGCCCATGATTGCGGAAGCGGCCATTGCCATGCTGGCCTGCGCCCGACTCGGGGCCGTTCATTCCGTGGTTTTCGGCGGATTTGCCGCCAACGAACTGGCCACCCGTATCAACGATGCCAAGCCCAAAGTGATTGTATCCGCCTCCTGCGGCATCGAAATCAGCAAGGTCATTCCATATAAGTCGCTGCTGGATGGGGCTATCGATATGGCGGCCGTAAAACCCGAAACCTGCATCATCCTTCAGCGTTCCATGGAAACCGCATCCCTGATCGCCGGCCGGGATATCGACTGGACAACCGCACTCCAGGGTGTCAAACCCCATGACTGCGTACCCGTTGCGGCCACCGATCCACTGTATATTCTGTATACTTCCGGCACCACCGGTATTCCCAAAGGGGTTGTCAGGGACAACGGCGGTCATATGGTCGCACTGAAGTGGAGCATGAAGGCCGTTTACAACGTGGACGCCGGAGATGTGTACTGGGCGGCATCGGATGTGGGCTGGGTCGTCGGCCATTCCTATATCGTGTACGGGCCGCTGCTCAAAGGCTGCACCACCATTCTCTACGAAGGCAAACCTGTCGGAACGCCGGATGCCGGTGCATTCTGGCGCGTGATTTCCCAGCACAAGGTCAAGGCTCTTTTTACCGCACCCACGGCTTTCCGGGCCATCAAAAGAGAAGATCCCGAAGCCAAGTTGATGAAAGGCTACGATATTTCCTGCTTTGTCACCCTCTTTCTGGCCGGAGAAAGATCCGATCCGGATACATTGAAATGGGCGGAAAACAACATCAAGGTTCCGGTCATCGATCACTGGTGGCAGACGGAAACCGGATGGGCCATTGCCGCCAACTGCATGGGTCTGC
>CAYQKZ010000031.1:0-17049 GCA_964418135.1 uncultured Desulfobacterales bacterium | reverse complement strand
ATGGAAACACCTATTCGGTTTGACAATGACTTGCTGAAAAAAATCAAATGGTTGATGCTTTTCAGAGCGCTCTTTACCGTGTTTCTTCTGATATCGACGATCATTGTTCAGTTCAGGCAACATATCAGTTTACAGAACCCGCAGTTGCTGATGCTGTACGGCATCAATGCCGTGGTTCTGATTCTTTCGGTCGGATATGCCGTCATCCTGCGCCACGATGAGTATATCCAGCCGATTGCCTTTCTTCAGATCATTGTCGATACAGTCATCGTTTCGCTGGTTGTGTTTGTAACGGGTTGTTATTCAAGTATCTTTTCTTTTCTATATCTTCTGGTCATCGTCTGTTCCAGCATACTGCTTTCCCGGAGAGGCAGCCTGTTGATCGCCGCGTTATCGAGTATTCAGTACGGACTGATGCTCGAACTCGAGTACTACCGCATATTGAAACCCTTTGTCCACGCCCGCACTCAGATGATGTCGGATGATCTGACGCTGGTAACCTATAAGATCGTCATCACCATGATCGGCTGTTTTGCCGTGGCGTGGCTCAGCAGTATTCTGGCCGAGCAGGCCAGATCCTCCCGGCAGGAACTGCGGGCCATGGAAGCGCATGTCCGCCGTGTTGAACAGATGGCCTACATGGGAGAAATGGCTGCCGGCCTGGCGCATGAAATCAGGAATCCGCTGGCGTCTCTCACCGGATCCATACAAATCTTGAAAGAAGAATTCCAGTTGCTGCCGGATCAGGAAAAACTGATGCGCATTGTCCTGCGGGAAACCGACCGGCTGGGCTCGCTGGTCAGCGATTTTCTGTTGTTTGCCAAACCGCCGTCCGGAAACATCGCCGATATCCCGGTGGCGGAAGTTGTCATGGAGATGCTGGCGCTTTTTGAAAACGATGCAGGCCGCAGCCGGCGGATTGCCATTTCAACGGATCTGATTCCCGATGTCCGCATTGCCATGGATCCGGCCCATTTCCGCCAGATTCTCTGGAATCTTCTGCTGAACGCCGCCGAAGCCATTTCCGATGAAGGCAATGTTCATATCGGGATGAAGCAGCAAAACGGTTATGTGGATATTCATATCCTGGATACGGGGCAGGGGATTTCTCCCGAGAACGTTTCGTTGATTTTCAATCCGTTCTTCACGACCAAAGCCGCCGGTACCGGGCTGGGGCTGTCTGTCGTCCATCGTCTTCTGGAAACGTACGGTGGACGACTGGATGTGGAAAGCCAGATCGGTCAGGGGACCGAGATGACCCTGAAATTGAAAAAATCAGCCGGAAAAAGGAAATAAGGCGTGAAAAAAAAGCTTGTAGTGCCGGGGGTGGTATTGCTGCTGATCGGGGTCGGGTCCCTGGTTTTCTGGGGCCAGTACCGGCAACGCAATGCGGAGTTGTATTACTCCGGAACGCTTGAATTCATCCAGTCCAATCTTTCTTTTCAGGTATCGGGACGGGTCCGGCAGGTGTACTTCGACGAAGGACAGTCCGTAACAGCCGGCCAGTGTATTGCGGAACTCGATCCCGAGGAATTGACGGCCCGGCTGGACCAGGCCAGGGCCAGCCTGGACCAGGCCGTCGAAAATCGCAAACAACTCGATATCACTCTGGAATTGTATCAGCATACCCTGACCGCGGAGGTTACCCGGGCCGAATCAGCGCTCAAGGCTGCGGCAGCCCAGTTGGCCGAACAGGAAAGGGGAAACCGGCTTCAGGAAGTCGAGCGCGCCCGATTGTCTTTTCAGGAAGCTGAAATTGCTTTGGACAATGCCGGAAAAGACAAGCGCCGATTCGACGAGCTTTTTCGGAATGGATTCATTGCGGAAAAAGAAAGAGACGATATCGATATGAAATACGATACCGCGGTCAAAATCAAGCAGCGGGCTGCCGAAGGCTATGATCTGGCCAAGGAAGGGTTTCGGAAGGAATCGATCGATGCGGCCAGGGCCAGGCTGGCGGAAACACAGGCTGTGCTGCTGCTTTCCAAAGGCAACCTGAAAAAAATCGATGCTGCGCGTTCCGATATTCAGGCGGCTGTTGCGCGGATACAATCCGCCCAATCATCACTGAATCTGGCGAAGATTCAGCTCGGATATGCTCGGCTCATCGCGCCTTACGATGCCATGCTGACCAGCCGGAATGTCGAGCCCGGCGAAGTGGTTACGCCGGGACGGGAGGTGATTTCCATTGCCGATGTTTCCCGAATCGATCTGAAGGTGTTCGTGGATGAAACCCGGATCGGCATGATCCGGTCCGGCCAGAACGTGGTGGTCCGGATCGATACGTTTCCGGAAAAAACATATGCAGGATTCGTTGCCTACATTTCGCCGGAAGGCGAATTTACGCCCAAAATCATTCAGACCCGAAAAGAACGGGTCAAGCTGGTGTATATGGTCAAGATTTCACTGCCCAACCCGAATATGGAGTTGAAATCCGGCATGCCTGCGGATGCGTGGTTTGAACTGTAATCATCGTAAAGAAAGAGTTGACATGCCTTCGGATGAAAAACACGGGCTGGCCGTTCCCCCGATGGTCGAGGTGGATGGGGTGTCGAGACGTTTCGGAAATGTCGAGGTGGTGTCGGACATTTCCTTATCGGTTCCGGCGGGGTCTGTGTTCGGGTTCATCGGGTCCGACGGGGCAGGCAAAACCACGCTCCTGCGGATGATGGCCGGTATGATCCCTCCCACATCGGGCCGGATTCGGATCGATGGGATGGATGTGACCACGGAACGGACCCGTGTCAAGGACGTGATCGGGTATATGCCCCAACGCTTCGGACTGTACACGGATTTGACGGTAGTCGAGAACATGGACTTTTTTATGGATATTTTCGGTATTTTCGGTGCTGAAAGAAAGCGGCGCAAAGAGCTGTATCTGGGGTTTTCCAATCTGACGCCATTTCAGGATCGGCTGGCCCGGGATCTTTCCGGCGGGATGAAACAAAAGCTCGGTCTGGCCTGTGTGCTGGTGCATCACCCCAAAGTGCTGATTCTGGATGAGCCCACCAACGGCGTGGACCCGGTTTCCAGAAAAGAATTCTGGGAAATTCTCGGAGCGATGCGCCAGGATGGTATGACGATTCTGGTGTCCACCGCCTATCTGGATGAAGGGGAAAAATGCGATCAAATCATTCTGATGCACAATGCACGGGTATTGGATATGGCCGCGCCATCCGTGTTTCGGGCCGATGATGCCAGTCTCGAAGCGGCCATGATTCGACGGATCGAGGCGGTCGATCGGAATCTTTCCGGGGCACATTTTGACATCTGAAGCCGTGGCCGTTCAGGATATCGTCAAACGGTTCGGCGGGTTCACGGCGGTCGATCATATTTCATTTTCCGTTCGGCAGGGAGAGATATTCGGCTTTCTGGGGCCGAACGGCGCCGGCAAGTCCACCACCATCCGCATGCTGTGCGGCATCATCACCCCGACCTCTGGCTCGGGCCATGTGGCGGGTCTCGATATTTTTACCCAATCCGAGGACATCAAACAAAACATCGGATATATGTCTCAGAAATTTTCCCTGTACGAAGACATGACGCCCTTCGAGAACATCCGGTTTTATCTGGGGATATACAACGTGCCGCCGGCAAGATGGAAAGAGCGCATCCAGTGGGTTCTGGGCATGACCCGGCTGGAAAATGCCGAACACCGGCTGACACGGGAGCTGCCGCCGGGCTGGCGCCAGCGTCTGGCCCTGGGGTGCGCCCTGCTTCATGAACCCCGCATCCTGTTTCTGGATGAGCCCACCTCCGGGGTGGACCCCATCACCCGAAGGCGGTTCTGGGACTTTATCCGGCATCTGACCACAACCGGTGTGACGGTGTTCGTCACCACGCATTACATGGACGAAGCTTATCATTGTGATCGGGTCGTCATGATCAACGAAGGGAAAATTGTTGTCTCCGGCACTCCGTCCCAGATTGTCCGGGAGACGTTTCCGGAAAGACCGGATGCCGACCTCAACGATGTATTCGTTCACCTGATGACCCGGAGTCGGTCATGAACCGGATCATCATTCAGGCCGTCAGCCGCAAGGAATATTATCATCTGATCCGGGATTTTCGCAGCCTGTATCTGGCTTTCATCATTCCGCTGCTGCTGATTTTTCTGTTCGGTTATGCCCTCAGTCTGGATGTGGACAATATTCGGGTCGTGGTGGTGGATCATGATCAAACCGAAGTCAGCCGGGATTTGATTCGGAAACTGGATGCGTCCGCCTATTTCAACGTGATCGCTCAGGTGCCGACGGATCGAATGGCCGGAGGCTGTCTGGACAACGGCCAGGCTTCCGTTGGGATCATTCTGCCGCCGAAATGGACCGCGGAACTCCGGGCGGATCGGGATGCGCCGGTTCAGATTCTGATCGATGGCAGTGATCCCAATTTCGCCGGCATCACCCGGAGTTATCTGGCGGCATTCATACAGCAGTACAACCAGCATCGACTCCTCGATTTTTTGAACCGGCAGGGCAGGGAGACCATCCGCCCGCCGGTCGAGGGGCGCATCCGCGTGTGGTTCAACGAAGACCTGGAGAGCCGCAATTTCATCGTTCCCGGCATCATTGCCATCATCATCATGATTGTCGGCGCCATGCTCACCTCCCTGGTGGTGGCCCGCGAATACGAGAGCGGAACCATGGAAACCATCCGCTCCCTGCCGATTCCGGCCGCCGAGTTTTTAATCGGAAAAGCCATTCCGTATTTTGTCATCGGCCTGATCGATGTACTCGTATCGATTCTTATGGGCCAACTGCTCTTCGATGTGGTGATGAAATCGAGCTTCTGGCTCATGATTCTGGCATCGTCTCTGTATCTGGGGGTGGCGCTCAGTCTGGGGTTGCTGATATCGTGCGTTACCAAGTCTCAACTGGTCGCCAACCAGATCGCGGTTCTGATCACCTATCTGCCGTCGCTGCTTCTGTCCAATTTCGTCTTCCCCATCGAGAATATGCCGCGGGCGCTTCAACTTGTCACCCGAATCGTTCCGGCCACTTATTTTATCGATATCCTGAACGGACTCTATCTGCGGAATCTGGGATTGTCAGCACTCTGGCCGAGCTATGTGATATTGACGGTCATGTTCGGCGTCCTGTCCGTGCTGAATCTGATCGTCTTGAAAAAAGAAGGGCTGTGAAAGGACGGTAATTCATGAACTGGACACGGGTGCGGGAAGTGGTTCGAAAGGAATTCATTCAACTGTTTCGAGACAGGAAAAACCGGCCCCTGCTGATCGTAGCACCTCTTATTCAGCTCATTCTTTTCGGCTATGTGGTGACAACCGATGTCCGGGATATCACCGTGGGTCTGCTGGATCTCTCCCAAACACGCGAAAGCCGGATGTTCGTGGATGCCATCGACGGAAACAAGACGTTCCGCATTACGGAAGTCGTTGAAAAAGTGGATGATCTGGACGCACTGTTGATGATGCGCAAAGTCAATCTGGGAATCCGGATTCCGCCGGATTTCAGCGCCATGATCCGTAAGGGGCGCACCGCCGAAATCCAGATTCTGGCGGATGGCAGCATGAGCAACATGGCGTCCGTTCGGATATCCTACATGATGACGGTTCTGGAGCGGTTCAACACTCGGATGATCCAGGAAATGTATCCCGTCCACATGCAGTACGGAAAGATCGACGATCGGGTTCGCACGTGGTATAACCCGAACCTGGACAGCCGCAATTTCTACGTACCCGGCATCGTGGCCTTTCTGATCATGCTCCTGGTGATGTTGTTGACTTCAATGGCCATCATCCGGGAAAAAGAATCCGGAACCATGGAACAGCTCATGGTAACCCCGCTGAAACCGATCGAGATGATTCTGGGAAAGACCATTCCCTTTATTCTCATTGCCCAGGTTCAGATGATTCTGGTAACGATATTCGCCATATTCTGGTTCGATATTCCGCTGGTCGGCAGCATTCCGCTGCTGCTGGTGGCAACCTGCCTGTTTCTGTTGAGTACGCTGGGTATCGGCCTGTTTATTTCATCGGTGTCCGCGACCCAGCAGCAGGCCATGATGACGACTTTTTTCTTCATTCTGCCGTTTTTCATGCTGAGCGGGTTCGTGTTTCCGGTCGCCAATATGCCCGAATTCGTCCAGTGGCTGACATATCTGAATCCGCTCAAATATTTTTTGATCATCATCCGGGGAATTTTTTTGAAAGGAACCGGGTGGGACGCTCTCTGGCCACAGTTCGTCGGACTTTTCGTTCTGGGGATGGTCGTGTTCTGGGGGGCGGTGCGCTTGTTTCGAAAACGGTTGGATTGAATAAATTATATCAAAGGGTATTGGGATGATCGTTACATCTGAACGGCATTTTCTGAAAATCGCCTGGCTGTGGACAATTGGGTTCACGGTTTTTCGGCTGATCTATTCCGGAACATTTCTTCTGGTTCCGGATGAAACCAATTACTGGCAGTGGAGTCGTTATCTGGACTGGGGGTATCATGACCAGGCGCCGCTGATCGGATGGGCCATCCGGTTCACCACCGAGATTCTGGGACAGAACGAGATCGCGGTCCGCCTGCCGTCGGTATTGTCCGTGGGTATAGCCTCGGCATATCTCGTGGCCATGGCCGACCGGTGGATGGGCTCCCGTGTGGCGCTGTCCACCGCCATTCTGACGCAGTCCATCCTGGAATTCAATGTCGGCGGCCTGCTGGCCACCCCGGACGGACTTCAGGCCGCAGCCTGGGCCGCGGCAGCCTATCATGTGGCCAGAGCGTACGAAGACAACACCTGGGCGCAATGGCTCATCGGGGGTGTCTGGTTCGGATTGGGGATGCTGTCCAAGTTCACGATGGTGGCCTTTCTGCCGGGGGCCTTCTGTTATGGTCTGTTCTCTGCCGTCCACAGACGACGGCTGGCCGGCATCCGCCCCTATGTCGGGCTGGCTGCCGGATGTCTGATGTTTAGTCCGGTCATTGTCTGGAATGCCCGTCACCACTGGAATTCGGTCCGGCATGTGGCCTTTATCGGCGGAGCCAACGAACCCGTTGCCATCCATTGGAATTTTCTGGGGGATTTTCTGGCGTCTCAGGTTGCACTGCTGTCTCCGGTCGTATTCATCCTGGCCATCTGGGCCTGGATTCGGGTAATCCGAAAAGACTATCCGCCGGTGATCTGGATGTATCCCTATCTTTTCTGGACATCCTTTCCCATGATCGCCGGTTTTACATTGCTTACCTTTCACAGCCGGGTTTACGGCAACTGGCCCGGTGCCGGGTATCTGACCATGGCTGTACTGACCGCCGCCTATTTCGGCAGCCCAGGGAACGGCGGTGCGGTGAAACGGTTATGGAACTGGGGGATCGGCATCGCATACGGGATGACGATGCTGGTAATGCTCCATGCTGTCTGGCCGATTCTGCCGATACCGGTGGATATGGACCGGGCCGCCGGGGAGATCGCCGGATGGAACGATCTGGGAAAAGCTGCCGGAAAACTGGCCGGGCAGATGCCAGAACCCCAGCAGACTTTTATTTTCGGGCTCAGCTATCAAGTGGCCAGCGAACTGGCGTTTTATACGCCGGGCCAACCCCGCACCGTTTCGATCAACCGCTGGGAGCGGCCCAATGTCTACGATTATTGGTGGAAGGATGAAGATATCCTGGGATGGGACGGCATCGGCGTTACCTACGATTCGGTAAGCCTCTCCCGGCTGAGTCAGGTCTTCGAGCGGGTGGACCCGCCGGAGGAGCTGGTGGTTTTCCGAAAAGAATCGGATCCCAAACCGGTGAAGGTTTTTTATCTCTACCGATGTTACGGCTTCAAGGGAGGGCTGCGGTGGATTCCGGAAGATGCTTCCGATATCCGGGTCGTGCCGCAGGAATAAAATATGACATATACTGCCGAGTTGCCTTATTGATTCTTTATAGATTGCTCGATTTCAGTCTTTCGCGCCACAAGCGTTTCCATCCGCTTTTTCAAATCAGCCAGTTCTTTTTTGATTTTACGCAATTCGGTCCGGTTTTTGATGTTGGACAGGTAGGCAGAACCCAGTTCCTCTGTGATGTACTGCTCGAGCTGATTTCTTAATATCCTCAGCCAGGGATTTCCATAAATGGAACCTTCCCGGTATTCCAGTTTTCCCGCCTTGATACCTGTTACAATAAATTCCCGGTCCACGCCGTATTCTTTTTCAGCCGTTGTATCGCTCAGTGTCGAACCCTTGCGGTTCCATTCCCCATATTCAGCCATAACAAATATCTCCCGAATCATATCATTCAAATCCGGCAATAAATTGCCGGGCTATTTTCATAACTTAAAGTAGTGGACGAAGATAGAACCAAGCCCGATTTCTGGTCGAATCACGCACCTGTTACCGTAACCAGGCCATCAGAATCACCATGACGGCCGCTGAAAAGAAAAGACACTGAAACACCGGGGCAGGCGCTTTTCTGAACGCCAATTCAAAAAAACAGCCAATCAGCATACCGCTTCCCAGGCCGAAAAGATGGGCCAGGATATCGGTGTGAGCGCCTTCGCTGAACAGTCCCAGGAGGCAAAGACCGCCGCCGATGGGAAGCCATGCCTTCAGACGTCCTGTGGCGGACCGGAAGCTGGTGAACGTCTGGTGGCTGATCAGAATACCGAGCGCCCCGAATACCGCGGTGGATGATCCGATCGAAAGATGGGATGAGCGGTAGAGCAGGGCGGAAGCATAATTTCCCAGGGCTCCCGACATCAGCACGCAAAAAGATGCAACGCCCGCTCCCTGAATACTGCACACTACGGTGAAGAGCAGCACCAGCGCCGCCAGGTTGCCGATAAGATGCACGGCATCGGCATGAATCATCAGGGCGGTGACGGTCCGGTAAATCTCCCCGTTCAGAATCGCGGATGCGGATGCGCCGTAGTTTTCCGAATAAAACGCAACATCTCCGTGATGGTTCATGAAAATCTGAGCGGACAGAAGCCCCAGCGCCGCCCCGAGGCCGGTGTGAATATTCCGGGAAAATCCGCTCCAGACATCGGTTTGTTCGGAGGTTTCATGGTTTTCCTGAAAATATTTTTCGATTTCGGCAATGGCCGCATCGCTGTCCTCGGCATCAACCCAGACCGTCCAGTCATCCGGCTGACCCGTAAGCCGGTACGTGATACCGGCGGCCGCCAGAATCACCAGGCAGGTGTTGACATCTTTTTCTGTCAGATGGATGAACAGCTCGATCAGGGTTCCGCCGGTCTCAGCGGTGTCGTCCACGATGTTCTTCAAGCTGTCCCCATTGCCGGCCTGCATAAGCATTATTGCAGAAGTTTCCACTGACCATCCACGATCTGAACCAAAACCATGGAATCCACACCCAGGCCGTTATGGTCTTCCGGGGTGATGTTGTAAATGCCGCTGACGCCGACATAGTCCGTGGTCTTTTCGATGGCAGCCCGAAGTTTTTCGTTGTCCGTTCCGGCTTTTTTCATGGCGTCGGCAACCATGTATATCGCATCCCAGGCATAACCGGAGTGGGTATTGATGGGGAACTGCCGGTCATAGTGAAAGACGTCCTGATAGAGGCGGATGAACTCCAGAATGACTTTTTTCTGGGGATCGGTGTCCGGAAGCTGTGCGGCTACCATGAGTTTTGTCGATGGCATGATGTTGCCTTCGGAGGCTTTGCCCGCCAGTTCGATGTATTTGGGGTCCGGCAGTCCATGACACTGAAAAAGGGGAATCTGAATTCCCAGTTGCTTGACGTTCTTGGCCACGATCGAACCAGCTTTGCCGATGGTCCAGCAGATGACGGCATCCGGCCCGGCCGTTTTGATGTTGATCAATTGCGCCGTCATATCGCTGTCCGTTGCCTGAAAGGACTCGGCAGCCGCAATCTGAATACCGTATTCCGCAGCCAGTGCTTCCAGCGCCGCCTTCCCATCCTTGCCGAAACCGTCGGCGGCCGTCAGAATCGCGATTTTCTTCATCCCTTTCTGCTGCAGATACGTATAGATTTTTTTAACGGCGATCGTCGTCCGTTGAGGAGACTTGAATGTCCAGTGAAACGGTCCGAATTTGCCGCCGGCAATTACCGGATCACCGCCGACAGTCATGACCGTGGGAATTTTCATCTGCTCGATGGTCGGTTTGGCCGCCATTCCGGTATCGGTCCGTGTCGGGCCGATGATGGCCACGACCTTGTCGGATTCGGCGAATTTCTTGGCAATGAGTGCTGCCTTCGTGGGGTCTCCTTCGTCATCGGCAATCACGAGCTGCAAAGGAACCCCGTTGATGCCGCCTTCATCGTTGATTTTTTTGACGACCATCTCCGCCACCAGCTTGGTGGGGGTGCCGATCGCCGAGGACGGCCCGGTCAGATCGAAAAATGCACCGATCTTGATGGGATCTGCGCCGAAAACCGTTCCGACCATCAGAAACACAGATAACAGCATGCCTGCAATCACTCTTTTCGTCTGCATAAAATCTTATCCTCCTCATTGTAATGTATACGATCGTTTACTGCTTTTGGGCAATTTGAATGAAATGTTTTATGTGCCTTATTTCCCTGATATCTTACCGTCTTCCATAATGGTGAGCGTTGCCCGGTTCATCAGTTCCTCGGGAATGGAAATCCCCATTTTCCGGGCTGTCTTCAGATTGACGCCGATGGTCAGCCGGGAGTATCGCTCGAATGGAATCGATGCCGGTTTTTCTCCTTTCAGGATGCGATCCACTATATGCGCTGTCTGAATGCCGCTGGACGTGTAATCATAGCCCAGGGCGCACAGGGCGCCATCCGCCAGCCGCTCCACATCGGTGACAAAAAGCGGGATATGTCGGGATTCGGATACGTTGATGACCGAATCCAGGGCCGAATACACCAGATTGTCTGGTACGAGCGCAAACAGATCCACCGATTGCTGCGCCAGAGATTGCGCCGCCTGAAACACCTCGGATGAACTGGTTACCGTGGCTCCGACAAACACCGCATCCGCATCCTGTAAAACGGCCTGCTTCAACTGCTCCACATTGAACGCCGCATTGATCTGGCCTGCATCCCAGATTGAACCGATCCGGATTTTTCCCTTCAGGACATGACGAACCAGTTCAAGGAGCGTATCCATGGGAACCGAGCCGTACACGCCGGTGACATTTCGCAGATGATCCGTATCCGACCGGCCCGCATCGATAATGAAGGGGTTGGCCACCGTGGCGAACACGATCGGTGCATCCTTGATTTTATGAATGGCGGCCTGCGTGCATCCGGTCGAGATGGTGACGATCACATCCATGCGCTCCGAGATGAATTTATCCAGAATCGTGTTGACGGTCGGCATATCGCCGTTGGCGTTTTCCAGCCGGATGATGCTGTTTTTTCCGTCCTGATATCCGATACGATTCATCTCCGCGACAAACGCATCCCGTGTCAGATTCAGCATACTGTGATCCACGAGCTGAACGACACCGATCCGATGGATTTTTTCGGAATCCCCGTGATGCGATGACAGCGATCGGATGCCGGCGATACCGAGGATCAGCAGCAAGATACAGCCTGTGGCAGCCACCCGACGATGATGGGTGATCACGGTGTGGAGGCGCTTTCCCCATGTCGTTTCCGCGGATTCGAACTTTCCGACGGCACCCGAAACCACCAGGGTGGCCAATACGAAACCGGCGGTCAGTAATTTCAGATCGATGGGGTTCATGCCGACAAAGAGCGCAAAGGCGATCATCCATCGAAACACCACGGACCCGATAATCACACTGAGAATTTTGATATGGATCGAGGACTTTCGCAGGAGCGACTCACCGATGATGACCGACGCCAGACCGATGACCACGGTGCCGATTCCCATACCGATATCGGCAAAGCCCTGATACATGGACACCAGCCCGCCGGAAATCCCCACAAACCCGTTTGCCAGAGCGATGCCGAAAATCTTCATCCGGGAGACGTCGATGCCGTTGGCCGCCGCCATAACCGCATTGTTTCCTGTGGCCCGCATGGAAAGCCCGATATCGGTTTTAAAGAAAAGCGACACCCCGGACCAGAAAAATGACAGGATTACGCAAAGGACGCAACTGATCCAGATTTCGGCGTGCATGCCGGGATTGATGCGTTGAATCCAGGTAAACAGGCTGGTCTGATTCAGCAGCGGGATATTGGATTTGCCCATGATATGCAGGTTGACGGAATACAATGCCGTCATCACCAGAATGCCTGCCAGCAGTCCGTTAATGCTGAACCGGGTGTGGACCCATGCCGTCATGGCTCCGGCAGCCATGCCCATCAGCAGTCCGGCGGACAGTGCCGCCAGGGGGTTGAAGCCGGATGCAATCATCACCGAGGTGGCGGCCGCACCCGATGTAAAACTGCCGTCCACGGTAATGTCCGGAAAATCATGAATCCGGAAAGTGACGAACACCCCCATCGTCATGAAAGCATACAGCAGACCCAGATTCAGCGCGCCGATCCAGAGTTCCATATATCAAACATACTCCCGCCGCAATTCTTCCAGCATATCATCGGTCAATCGTTCATTTTTGCGCAGATCCGCAAACTTGTCGAGCAGATCGTTCACCGTCATCCGCTGCTTTTCAGCCAGAGACATATCGTCGATGATTTCACCCTTGTGCATCATGATGGTGCGGTTGCCGACCTCGAGCGCCTGCTGCATGCTGTGGGTGACCATGAGGGTGGTCAGATGTCCCTGTTCCACGAAATGCCGGGTCAGCCGGATCACCTGGGATGCAGATCTGGGATCGAGGGCCGCGGTGTGTTCGTCGAGCAGCAACACTTTCGGACGGCGCAGAACAGCCATCAGCAGGGTAAGTGCCTGTCTCTGGCCGCCGGATAGTGTTCCGATGGCATTGTCGAGCCGGTCCTCCATCTGCATCTCGAGATGCTCGACAGCCTCCCGGTATGCCAGGCGTCGAGTCTTGTCCAGCCCGATCCGGGGCAGGGATTTTTGATCCCGTAAGTAGGCGATGTGCAGATTTTCGGCAATGCTCATCTGGGCGGCCGTGCCCATGAACGGGTTCTGGAAGACACGGGATATGATGTCGGCCCGCTGGAAATCCCTTTTTGTGGTTACATCCCTGGCGTCGATCACAATGCTTCCCTGATCCGGCAAAAATGTGCCGGCAACGGCATTCAGCAGCGTGGATTTTCCGGAGCCGTTGGTGCCGATCAGCGTTACGAAATCACCGGCAGCAATGGTTACATCGATTCCCTTCAAGGCATGGACCTCGTTGACGGTGCCGACATTGAACGATTTATGCAGATCCGAAATGGTTATCATATCATTCCGTGATTACCCAATCGAAAATAGCCCGGCAATTCATTGCCGGCCAAATGAAAATGAACGGTTCCAGTTTTTTCAGCATGCCGGCATCTTGTGTGGACGAAGATAGAACCAGGCCCAACCCTCTCGATCTAATTGTTTTCCAATTGGATGATGCCGACGATGCCGTGCTGAAACGTTGATTGCCCCATCAGATGCTGCACCTTGGCAACAGGCAGTTCGGTAATCACCCGGTTGAGTTCGTTTTCAAACTGATCGGGATTTTTACTGATCGGTTCCTTGGAAAATACGGCGGCATGGCAATGAACGCGGCTTCCTGCGGCAAAAAGATCCCGAATCGGCTGGGATACCCGGTCCGGATTTTTGATGACCAGTCCTGCCCCGACCAGAATATGATGAATGTCCGCCCGCTCCACCGGAAAATTGACCCAGTCGGCGAAATTGACCGGATGAAAAATGCCTTTTCCATTGGCCGGTCGGTTTTCCGACAGCGGCACCCGCTTCAGGTGCATCCCCCAGATGCCTTTGCTTTCGGCGATAAACACCATGGCGAACAAATCTGCCGGAACGATCTGGCCGAGTACCTGAGAAAGCTGTTCGAGATCGACGGGATGATTTGCACTTTCAAAAGCGATCCGATGGGAAAAATTGCCGGAAAAGGAAAAACCATGAAGAAAATGATAGGAAATATTCGAGACAGACGGGGTACACAGCATGAAATCCGCTGCAGGCCGTTTCACGGCCGGGTAATAAAACAGGCTGTGATTCAGGATGACGGCTTCTCCAAAATAAAGCCTGAATTCATCGAAGTCATTCCCGATCGAGGCCAGTCCTGCTCCGTACTGAATCCGATCGGCCTTCACCGTAACAACATCCGATTTTTCATAACGGGATCCGATCAATTTTTCCTGATGGCCGATCGGCACCAGCCGACCCATATCGGCAGGTTTGCAAATGCATTGCAGGTGGATGCCATCGATCTCCATGCGATCCGCCGCGGGAGATATGTCGGACAGTTCCGCCTTTAATGATTCCCGTGAAGGAAATAAACGGAACAGCATCTTGAACCCGCTCATTTCCAACAATTCCATAATGAATGGAGGCGGGCCGCAGATCAAGATTTCACCATCGGCTTTTTTGAGAAGTTTCTGTGCGTTCAGCAGTACCCGCATCCCCAGACTGCTCATATAATGAACGGATTGCATATCGAGAACAATCGTTCTGCCACCGCCTGAGACCAGCTCATTCAGACATTTTTCGAGATCCGGAGCAGTCATGCTGTCGATCCGGCCCTGAAGCCGGATCCATGGCAGGCCGTTTTCCTCGGTTACGGCAATATCGATCATGAAAGATTCCTTAGCAGCAGTCTAGGGCCGGTCGGGTGTTCTTGGATATCGCAATGTTTTGCATCAGCAAATCGAGGATATTTTCGTTCCACCAGGGCCCATCGGGGACTTTGATCTTTTCTCCCTGGCCGATCCGCTGGCCGAGTGCGGCCAGTTCATCGGCGTCTTTGGCCTGCCATCCGTTCTGTTTGGCCCAGGTGCTGATTTCCGATGCGGAAAGGTTCTCTCCGGCCTTATGCAGCCGAAGAAACATTTCTTTGGCCCGATACATATCGCTTGGATAAGACAGGCCGGAAGGTAAGTTGGTTCCGATCGTAATGGCGTTGAGTGCTTTTTCAACTAATGGTGTCATGCGGCATCTCCTTTTATGGCGTTTAAGCAAAAATAATTGAATGGTCACAATCCGCTTTTCCCAATTTTTGTTTGAAGATTACTGACTTGAACGGGAAAGTCAACAAAAACTGTTTGATATCGGCTCTCAGCCGTTCTTGACTTGCCGCAATGGGTGTTCTAAACTCGTCCTGAAATTTTGATATTCATAGGCGCGATACGGAGAGGTTTATTGTATGTTGAAAATCGGCAGTTATAACGACCTGATGGTTGAAAGAATCGTGGATTTCGGGCTTTATCTGAACAAAAAGCCCGATGAAGTCCTGCTTCCTTTGAAATATGTTCCGGAAAACACCCATCCCGGCGACAACCTGCGGGTTTTCGTCTATACCGATTCCGAGGATCGGCCGGTGGCCACCACCCTGAAACCCAAGGCCGTGGTGGGGGAATTTGCCTATCTTCTTGTCAAAGATGTTGCGTCATTTGGCGTTTTCATGGACTGGGGTCTTGAAAAAGACCTTCTGGTTCCCTTGAATCAACAGCAGGACAGGATGAAGGCCGGAAAACACTATGTCGTCAAAGTCTGTCTGGATCAAGAAACCGGCCGGGTGTACGGCACGAACCGGATCACCCGGAATTGCGAAAAAATTCCGACAGACCTCGTCGAAGGCCAGCCGGTCGATCTGCTGATTTACGGGATCACGAAAATCGGAATCAAGGCGGTTGTCAACAACCGGTATTCCGGCCTGTTTTACCGGAGCGATGTTTATGCATCCGTTTCGGTAGGGGATAAAATCACCGGGTACATCAGCCGCATCCGGGAAGACGGAAAAATCGATCTGACCCTCAAAAGTCCCGGATACCGGTCTGTCAGCGGATCAGGCACCGGAATTCTGGACGTTCTGAAAAAGCGGGGTGGCTTTATTCCCTGTCACGACAAAAGTTCTCCCGAAGAGATTCACCGTATCTTTTCGATGAGCAAGAAAGAGTTCAAAAAAGCCATTGGCGGCCTGTATAAAGCCGGCCGCATTCTGATCACAGACCAGGGAATACGGATACCCTTATCCGAAAATACTGAGGGCGGCATATGAAAGACATATTCGCCGTATGGGGAAGTACCCGCCAGATCGTCATCATCTCCTTGACCGCAGCCGTTTATGCCGGCATGCTCATTCCTTTCAAGGCCATACCGATTGTTCCCGGCCTGACGGAACTCAGGCCGGCAAACGTCATCCCCGTTCTGTTCGGTATCCTGTTCGGTCCGGCCGCAGCCTGGGGATCGGCCATCGGAAACCTGATCGCCGATTTTTTCGGCACTTTGTCTCCCGCCAGTGCTTTCGGCTTTGTCGGCAACTTTTTCTTCTCCTATACCGCCTGCAAACTCTGGCATCTGCTGATCAAGGATACGGTGATCATGAACGTCAGGCAGACGGGCATTTTCATCGGGATATCCATTGCGGCCAGCCTTGTGTGTGCGCTGGTCGTCGGTGTCGGCGTGCAGATTCTGGGAATGGCGCCGTTCACGGTTCTGTTTACGATCGTTTTCATCAACAATGCACTCATGTCTTCCATTCTGGGCTTCATTCTCATCAAATTGCTCTACAAACGGATTGAACGCACCGGCCTGCTCTATACGCCTTACCAAACCCGTTTCCCATGATTGCGATCGATGGCCTGTCGTTTCGATATCGGGCGGATTCGCCCAAAATTCTGGATGGCATCCATCTGAATATCGATGAAGGCCGGCGGGTTCTGATCGTCGGAAAAAACGGGGCCGGCAAAACAACACTTTCCAAAATCCTCAGCGGGCTGATTCCCCGGGTTGAATCCGGTCAGATCGAAGGTCGGTATCTCTATCGGAACCGGCCCGTGTCCGAATATTCACCCAAAGAATTTGTGCGGGAAATCGCCGTTCTTTTTCAGGATTTCGAAGCCCAGATCGTCTCGACCAGGGTCCGGGAAGAACTCGTTTTCTACCCCATGAATCTGGGGCAGCCCTATTTTAAAGCCCTTGAAAACGCCCGAAAACTCTGCACGGCTTTTCATGCCGATGCCCTGTTCGATCGTGAAATCGACGGGTTGTCCGGGGGTGAAAAACAGAAAACCGCGCTGCCGTCCCTGCTGTCCGCTT
>CAYQKZ010000030.1:0-17493 GCA_964418135.1 uncultured Desulfobacterales bacterium | reverse complement strand
AGTCGCCGATAACTCACTGTTACAACAATGTTATTCCTAATTGCACAGGTCGATAATTTTCCGCCCGTTTTTGTAACGAGAAGATATAAACCAAAACCATCGGAAAGCTTGTAATCTTTCTCCATCGGCTTTGCAGTTCGAACCTTCGCATCTGAAAGTGGCAAAATCCTTTTTGGCATTTGGTTCACCTCATTTTCGGGGTATTTTATGAAAATTATACCCCGAAAAAAGGTGGATGTCTACGGTTTTTATTGTACTTGAATGGACTAATAACGCCTTGATTTCTCAATGCTTTATATGGTTCTTTGGATGAGATAAAGCTATAGTTGGCGGAAGCGCATGGGAATCGAACCCACCCGGGACGGTTTTAGCGCCCCACACCGGATTTGAAGTCCGGGAGCCCCACCAGTGAGCTGTGCACTTCCATGTGTGGTTATGTATTATGGGACATGTGGATTGTCAATCTTTTTTAAATTTCGGCAGACCTTTTTCATGGGATGCCAGCCAGGAAGCAACCCAGGCAAGTGCCTGTTCCCGACTGTCAAGGCTTTGCGAAAGTCTGGCTTCATCGACAGCTTCCAGAATGATTTTAAATACCGGTGACGGATGCAGGCCGAACCGGGTGATCAGATCGTTGCCGGTGATCAGCGGTTCCTGGGTGATTTGCGGCAGGTAATTCTGAAAATACATTTTCATCAAATCTTCAATAAAATCATCCATCGAGAGATTCGTATCACAGGCATTATCCGTCTTGGCATGGGCATCTGCCAGCGCCATTGCCAGCAGGTCGGGGGTGCGAAATTTCAGTGACCTGAACAGACGGATCATGCCCTTTCGGGTCAGCGATTGAGTTTGGTGTGCCCGGTACAGTAATAGCGGACGCAGATGGCAACGAATCAGTTCGCAAAGATAGTCGGTGTCTGATTTGGATAATTTCAACCGCAATGCGATGTCTGAAGCCATCTGGGCACCGATTTTTTCATGGCCGATAAAATGAACGGATCCCTCGTTATCCACGGATCGTGTCATCGGTTTTCCGATATCATGCAGCAGAACCGCTAATTTCAGTAGATGTTTCCTGTGTTCGGCAATTGCGGACCGAAACAGTGAAGCTTCCATCGTCTTGCCGTCCAGAATGGAATCGAGATACCGACAGGCCGAAAGTGTATGATCCAGCACATCGAATCGGTGATACACATTTTGCGTGCATCCCGACATATTCTCGAATTCCGGAAACATGGCGGACAACAGCCCGGAATCGCTCATTTTCTGAAGATACGCCGCTGCAAAAGATGTATTCAACAATCGAAAAATCTCTTCACGAATCCGTTCCCCGGCCGGACTGTGTATGAGATGACAATGAGTTCTTACCGCCGCCTCTGTTTCACGTTCGATCTCGAAATTCAGTGTCGCGGCAAAGCGATAGGTGCGAACCAGTCGGAGGGGATCGTTGAGAAAAGACTGAGCGGATACCATGCGAATTCGGCGTTCGGTCAAGTCTGCGTATCCATTCAGGGGATCTATGAATGATCTGCTGCCAATATGAACGGCCATGGCATTGATCGTAAAATCACGAAAGCGAAGATCGGATTCGATCGAATCATCGGCCATGCGGATCAAATCGATGGTAAGATCGTTGATTCGTCCACGGAGTACCGCCTGGCGGTTTTTTCCCATTTTGAAAAAGGATACGCCGGTTTTGCGAGAAACGGCATCCGCCAGAGCCTGGGGGTCATCCGGAACCACGATGTCATAGTCGAGCGGACGGATTCCCAACAGCGTATCACGGACGGCACCGCCGACCAGATAGGCATCATGGGTCAAGGAAAAATCGATCAGCGTCGGAACGGATTCGAACAGCGTCGATATCGAGGATAATATCTGATTTACGGGAAGGTTCACGCAACCCTTCCTGTTCGTGGTTTTCTGATAGGCATGCACCACGGAAATATCGGCTTCTGCCCAGTCAATGGTCATCATTTGTTCGGGCGACAGCCAGACAATGGCTTCGTGTTCATGGTTTGTTGGGGTGCCCGTCATAAGTCTGCAAACATATGGATACAATGTGACCCGCAGGGATGGATAGTCATGGGTCACCGGTAGCAAGGCACGCTCGACCACCACCGAGATACCCAGTTCCTCCATCAGTTCCCGCCGCAGACACTCTTCCGGCAATTCGTCGTCTTCGATCTTTCCACCGGGAAATTCCCATTTCAGGGGAATTCGCATCCATCGGCCACGTTGGGCTGCCAGAACCAGCCCATTGGATTCAATGATTCCGCAGGCTACATGAATATGATTTTGATCGAGTTCAGTGTGCATCAATCAACTATTTGGACCGATAATTTTCCAGGGTCTCTTTGATTATTACGACAACATAACACCAGGAGAAATGGTCAGAAACAATGGCATTGTTTCTGAGATGTTAAAGACGACGGAATCAGAATTCAACATTAACCCAGTTGATGTCCCCGGTCAAGACTCCTGTATTGAATGGCTTCGGCCACATGCTCCACACGGATATCCGATGCGGCATCGAGATCGGCGATGGTGCGGGCGATCTTCAGAATCCGGTTGTAGGCGCGGGCGGAAAGCCCCAGCCGATCGATGGCCGATTCCAGAAGGGCGCCGGAGACATCATCTGTCTGGCAGAATTTGCGAATCTGCCGACTGGACATCTGAGCATTGCAGTAGATCGAAAGATTGGAAAATCGTTCGGATTGAATCGCACGGGCTGTGGCAACCCGGTTTTGGATAGCGGACGACGGCTCCTGAAGTCCGCTTCCCATCAAGTCTTTGTAGGGGACGGCCGGTACATTCACATGAATGTCGATCCGGTCCAGAAGGGGTCCGGAAATCTTGGAGCGGTATTTGTGAATCTGCTGGGATGAACAACTGCATGCATGCTTCGGGTCTGAAAAATACCCGCAGGGACAGGGATTCATGGCTGCCACCAGCATGAAGCTGGAAGGATAGGTGATGGTTGTGGCGGCTCTGGAAAGGGTGACCTTGTGATCTTCGATAGGCTGCCGAAGAACTTCCAGAACATGTTTTTTGAATTCAGGCAGTTCATCCAGAAACAGAACCCCGTTGTGTGCCAGGCTGACCTCTCCGGGCCGCGGAAAATGTCCTCCGCCGATCAGTCCGGCATCGGAAATGGTGTGGTGAGGAGAGCGAAACGGTCTGGCTGTAACCATAGCCTGTTCTTTATCCAGCATCCCGGAAACACTGAATATTTTAGTAGTCTCGATGGATTCTTCAAAACTGATGGGCGGAAGGATCGATGGGATTCTTTTGGCCAGCATGGTTTTTCCGGAACCTGGTGGACCGATCATGATCAGGTTATGTCCTCCTGCCGCGGCGACCTCGAGCGCCCGCTTGGCCAGTTCCTGACCCATGACTTCTGCATAATCCGATTCATATTCGAGCGTTTTATCAAATATTCTTGAAATATCAGCTTTTTCCGGCTCTATCCGTGTGTATCCGCGAAAAAAATCCACGAGTTGAGAAAGTGTTGTGACCGGAAGGGCAATGATATCCTGAACCACGGCGGCTTCCAAGCGATTCTCGAAAGGAATGACCAGGGCCGGATAACCTGCCTGTCTTGCTGCGATTGCCATAGGCAGTGAACCGTTGACCGGCTTGATACGGCCGTCCAGGGACAGCTCACCAAGAATCAGGCATTTTGAAACAGCTTCTGCTGGAATCAGCCGGGATGCCGCCAGAATGCCGACGGCAATGGGCAGATCAAAGCCAGTTCCTTCTTTTTTGATGCTGGCCGGTGCCAGATTGACGGTTATCCGATCGTCTGGAAACGTGTATCCGGAATTGTGGATAGCCGAACGGACCCGCTCCTTGCTCTCTTTGACCGATATCTCCGGAAGCCCCACGATGGTAAAGTTGGGCAAACCATAGGCAATATCCACCTCGACCTCGACCAGATACGCATCCACGCCAATAACGGCACTGCTTAAAATTTTTGACAGCACGATGCCTCCCTATATTGTGATATCGCTGCCGGTCATCCCACTGGCCGAACCAGCGACGAAGCCGGGACAATGGATATTTTTTTCTGAACTTCCGGAAGTTCTTCCCGCAAAATTTGCAGGGTCAGGGCATGCGGATGACCGATCGCCAGGGCTTGACCGGTGGAAACGGCTTTTTGCTGCAGCAGCCGTAATTGTCGACGAATTGCTTCGGGCTCCTGAACATGGTCCAGAAAAATATCCCGTTCGGCGTAAGGTACCTGAAACAGCCGGGCGGATGAGCGCACCTGGCTGTCTGAAGTGGTGCGGCTGTCGATGAAGAACAACTCTCTTTTTTTGATGCTGGAAAATATCTGGTTCATTCGATCCGATGACGCCGTCATTTTGGAGCCCATATGGTTATTGATCCCTTTGATGTACGGAACTGCATCGATGTCATCGTTGAGCTGACGGATCAGTGCATCCGGAGACATGGTGGTCAGTAGCGCTCCCGGCCCAGGATTGGTACCAGGATATTCCAGGGGTTCCATGGGAAGATGGAGCATGAGTTCCAGCCCCTTTGTTCTGGCCATCTGGACAATCTGCCGCTGATGCGGACTGTTGGGCAAAATGGCCAAAGTGATCGCCGAATTCAGTCCGATAAATTTTTCGGCAATCTGTTTATCATAACCGATATCGTCGATGATAATTGCGATACGCGGCAGTTTTTCAGGGTGTGCCGGGGGAATCTTCTCTGCCCGTACCGGTGGTGATGCCGTCGGTTCGATCGGCGGAAATATCTCAAAAACAGGGGGGATTGTTCGGACCTGCGGAGAAATCGGCTGCCTGGATGGCTGTGGAATGGCTGTTACCACAGCCGGATCATGCCTGGGTGGGGAAAGATTTTTTTTCACTGCCAGATTCACCACCTGTCCGATGATTAAAACGACAGCTATTAGAATGACGAGTCCAATCCCCCCCCGCTTAAGATGGAGCTTCAACGGCGGCTTTTTTGCAGATTTCTTTGCGGAGGGGGATTTCTTTTTCCGGTCATTTCCGGCCATTATTTCTGGTGAAGTCCCTTGAATATGTCGTAACTGATCAGGGTTTCCAGGGCTCTTTTTACCTGGGTATCCATTTCCAGCCTCTCAGGATTTACGAGCCCATCCGGAGTTTCTTCCTCACGTGCCGGTTGGTCGGTTTCGGACTTTTCCGAAGGTTTGTTTGCCGGAGTTTCCTTGGATTTCTTGGATCCTTTTCCTGGTTCAGCTTCGAGATGATTTTCCAGATCTTTTTCCTTGGGCATTAGCAGGGGTTCGCGGTTGGGTTTTTCTTTACTGCGAGGTGGTTCTTGTTTTACCTCGATATCCGGTTCGATACCTTTGGCCTGGATGGAGCGGCCGCTTGGCGTATAGTATCTGGCGATAGTCAGTTTCAAACCATATCCATCTCGAAGCGCTTCGACATTCTGGACGGAACCTTTGCCGAAGGAAGTCGTTCCCATCACCAAAGCCCGTTTGTGATCCTGAAGCGCACCGGCAACGATCTCCGATGCACTGGCACTGCCGCCGTTGATCAGGACAACCATCGGATAATTACGCTTGATTACATTGGAATGCGCGGTAAACACCTTGGTGTTTTTTTCCTGTCGGCCCTTGATGGATAAAATGTTGCCTTTTTCAAGAAAAATATCGGATACTTCAATGGCCTGATTCAGCAGCCCTCCCGGATTATTCCGCAGATCCAGAACCAGCCCCTTGAGAGGTGTTGAGGCGGATTCGAGTTTTTCCAGTGCGGAGACCAAGTCCGGCGTGGTATTGTCCCGAAAATTGGTAATCCAGACATAGCCATATCCAGGTTTCAATGTCAGGGAACGAACGCTTTCGATCGGAATCACATCCCGAATCAGCACGAATTCGAGGGGCTCTGTTGCACCTTCACGCACCAGGGTAACAGTCACTTTACTGCCTTTGGGCCCACGGATACGACTGACGGCATCGCGGAGGTTTTTCGTTGGTTCGCCTCCGATCTTGACAATAATATCTCCGGGCTTGATACCGGCTTTATATGCCGGTGTTCCCTGAATGGCCGAGACCACCGTCACCATGCCTTCCCGAGTCGTGATGCTGACGCCGATACCGGTAAATTCACCCTGTGTATCCACTTGGAGTTCCTTGTAATCTTCCGGTGAAAGCAGAGATGAATGCGGATCGAGCCCATGAACCATTCCCTGAATGGCGTCTTCGATGAGTTTTTTGGTGTCGGCAGGTTCGACATAATTCTTTTCGATCAGCTCGATGACATCGGAAAAGAGCTTGAGACCCTTATAGGTTTCATCGGTGGTTGCGGAAAGATCACGGAAAAAACCAGCGCCAATGGTCCAGAAAACGACCGCAACCGCTACGGTCACCCATAATTTGATTTGACGCCCTAATTTAATTTCTTGGTGTCTTGTGGTCATGCAGATGCTCCTTTACCCCGTCTTGATCCATTCCGTTGGATCCATAGGTTTTCCCCGGTGCCTGATTTCAAAATAC
The DNA here is from genome assembly GCA_964418135.1 of uncultured Desulfobacterales bacterium. Lineage (GTDB taxonomy): Bacteria > Desulfobacterota > Desulfobacteria > Desulfobacterales > Desulfatirhabdiaceae > RAAP-1. The sequence continues at coordinate 10,991 of CAYQKZ010000030.1, read as the reverse complement.
AATCTTGTGCCTGTCATCGATCCTGTGTCTCCGGCGGTGCCGATGGTCTCTCTGGTTTCGACCTTCTCCCCTCTGAGTTTGAATCGTTCCTCTAGATGGCCGTAAACCGAATAGTAATGATCTCCATGATCGATGATCACCAGATTGCCGAACCCCTTGTACCATTCCGAATAAAGAATCCGGCCGGAATAAACGGACTGGACCGGTTCCCCACGGTCTGTCTGGATGTCGATTCCATTCCTGAATGTTTCCAAGTTGAGTCTGCCGATTACATTTTTGCCATAAGGTGCGACAATTTTACCCTTCACCGGCAATGGAAGCAAGCCTTTGCTGGAAATAAAATTCTCTGCGACCTGAGGGGGTTGAGAAAATGGTTCTGCATTTTCCTGCGATAGGGCTTCAATGGTGGCGTTCAGTTTTTCCGCAGCTTGATTCAAAGCTTCGATAGCGGTAATCTCGATTTTTTTTTGGGAACGAATTTCCCCCAGCACCTTTTTTCTTTTGTATTTTTCTGTTTCGATGGACTGTATCTGATCGTTGTAATTTTTTTCCAGAGTTTCCTTGTCCGCGTATTGAGCTTTTTGCTTCTCGTATAAGGATTGCATCCGCTGCTTGTCTTTTGCCAGCTGGATCAGCAGTCGCTCATCCGCTGATAAAATCTGTTGCAGTGCATTCTTTCGTTCGGCCCAGTCCATCACCGATTCTGCAGACATCAGAAAACTGGAATTGCCGATTCCGTTCAGTTTGTATAATGCTTTGACACGTTTTCCGGCATAATCTTCGCTGGTTTTGATTCGGATGGAAAGATCTTCGGATTCCGAAAGGGTTTCATCGATTTTTTGTTTCAGGGAAAGGATATCCCGGTGCAGGACATCGGCCTGCTTCCGGGACTGGTTCAGTGTCCGGTCGATTTGATCCAGAACCGTAATTGTCGAAGTTTCTTTTAGTGTGAAGGATTCCAGTTCTGTTCGGTGTTCGGCGATATCGCGGGAGATTCGATCGACTTGCTTTTGAATTCGTTGAAAGTCTTTTTGTGATCGGCTCCGGGATGCATCCTCCTCATCCATCGTCTCCCGTATCCTGGCAAATCGGTCGCTGATAAAACCCCGCTGGTCGCCAATCATGATTTCATACCAGTTATCCAAATGATTATGGATGGTTATATCCGTTCCTTTCTGAAGGACTGTGATGACAGGGCTCCGGGCATCGGGTTTTTCACGAACCCGGAGCTTGTCGGTCGTTACGTTACCGGTCAGGGTAGCGGGTGCCGAAAACAGGTTGACCGTCCCCACTGCCATCAGCACGCAGGTACCGGCCAGAATATGAATCAGTTTCGAAAAAACTGTTTCATGGAAAGAAAACATCCGATCCATCCGACTCCGATACTACAGCCGACAATGACGGCAATAGATTCAATGGAGATAAACCGGATCTGCCAGAATCCGGAAGTCAACTCGCCGGTCAGTCTTGCAGCCATATATGTATAGGCGGCATAAATGACGGAAAGGCCGATACTGCAGCCGCAAGTACTTTGAATCAAACTCTGAATATAAAAAGGAGACGTGATGAAGCTGTCTGTTGCGCCGATCAGTCTCATGATTTCAACTTCTTCTCTGCGGGAATAGAGTGCGAGCCGGGCAGTATTGGCGATAATCAGGCCGGATGCGATAAAGAAAAGTCCGCCGAGAATTACGCCGGTAAAATGGAAGAGATTCAAGAGACCTGCAAATCGGCCCATCCATTGTTGTCCGTATTCCACACTGTCAACAGCCGGCAGATTGTTGATCTGTCCGGCAAGGGATTCTACCAGTTTCACCTGTCCGGTTTTCATAGTTACTTCCAGTGCATCCGGCAGCGGATTATCGACCAGGCCGTCTAGAAGTGAGGCCTGCTGCCGCAGCTGTGTCCGAAGTGATTCCAGTGCCTGGGATCGGGGAATGAAATTTACGTTCTGAGTGCCTTCCATTCCCTGAATGCTATATTGAATTTCCTGTCGCAGCGTATCTGTGGTACCGTCTTTCAGATAGACCAGTATCCGGATGTTTGTTTCGGATATCCGCATCCAATGGGAGGCATTGGTCCAAATCAGTGAAAAAGCGCCTGCCATCAGAACGGACAAAGCAACTGTCAGCATTGCAACACCGTTCAGGAAACGGTTGTCGTTCATATCCTGCAGGGCCCGCCGAAGGGAACGTATCATAGAACCTGTCCGTCCGGTGTTTCCTGGACATTTTGAGATAACTGACCCTGGACGAGATGAATGTTTCTGCCGCCGGCATTTTCAATAAGCGTCCGGTCGTGTGTGGCCAGAATGACCGTGGCCCCTTTCTGATGAACGCCTTTCAGCAAGGAAAGGATGCCCTCTGAAGCATCCGAGTCCAGGTTGCCGGTAGGTTCGTCGGCCAGAATGATACGGGGGCTGCCGGCAATGGCCCTGGCTACGGCGACACGCTGCTGCTCTCCGCCGGAGAGGCTCAGCGGATACGCACCCTGCCGGTGTTCCATCTCGACGGTGCGGAGTACACTGTTCACTTTTTTTTCGATCTGTCGGCGTTTTTCACCCACAGCTTCCAGCACCAGCGCAACATTGTCGAATACAGTACGGGTCGGAATCAACTTGTAGTCCTGAAAAATGATGCCAAAATTGCGGCGGAGATGGGGAATCTTTTTTCTGGAGATTCGACTCAAATTGACCCCATCAACAATGACCTGTCCCTGGGTGACGGGCTCTGCAAGATAAAGAAGTTTCAGAAATGTGGATTTTCCGGCACCGCTGGGACCAGTGACAAGGATAAAGTCGTTGCGAAAGATATCCAGACTGATGTCTACCAGCGATTTCTGGGCACCGAACGTCTTGTGAACGTGAAACAAGCGGATGACCGGAAAACTGTTATTTCCCATGGCTATTTAACTCGAATCCGATAAAGTTATGAGGATTTAAGGCCTTCTTTTAAAAGCAGTTCGTGATACCAGCAGGAAAATTCGAACATGCCACGGTATTTGTCATCATCATTGATGATTCCCAGTGCTATTTCCAGAACGCCACTGCCATAGGCGTTGCTGTATTTTTCTTGAATTCGTGTCTGTAAAAATTCCCGAACCAGCATCTGGGTGGTTCGCCTGGTTTTATCTTTTCGAATGTCGATGGGGTCTTTCGGTTCTGAAAAAGGGTCCCACCCGGCATATCCTTTTTTCAGGATGTGGGCCTGTCTTCGTGGCGACATCGCGTCAAACACCGCCTTTTTGCGGATATCGATATCTGCTTTCGTAAATTCCGTCATGCGGTATGCCTTTCTTCTGTGTTATCCGGTTGTTTGATTCCCAGATATTCATTATCGTAAACTGTGATCAGAGCCATGGACAGAGGTACCAGCAATTCTCCTATCCGCACATATTTCGATTCGATTGCAGCAGCCAGCTCAGCGGAAAGTTGAAGCATCCGGGTTTGAATTTTGTCCAGATCGGCTGTTGGGTATTTTTCCCCTTTTTCGAATGCGGACAGCCCGCAAGTGTACCCCTGACCGCCGATAGCCGTCGGAATCCCGTACAGCCTGCATGTCAGGGGCCTGAATTCGTAAATTTCGCACATTTGCTCATCGTTCAGCATGGGACAGCGGACTCGTGTCTCGGCCATTTCATTCAATATCTCGTTATCATCTTTTCCGGACTCTGCAGCCTTGAATGCATTTTTTTTCAGTTTGTAGATGGTGCGATCGATCCGGTTGCATTTCTCGATAAGCAGTTCGATGTTTTGTTCGCTGAATTTGTTGCGGAATCGTTCATTGATATACAATGCTTCAACGAGGGTCAGGTCGAACAGTGCATAACAGCAGTCCGAACACAGGGGGTTACATTTAACACAGTCTGGATATTGATTTTTTACGGTCTCGAAGGCTTTTTCTACAGAAGCTGACAACGCCTCGTATTGTTCGAAAAAAGGTTTGAATGCATCTTTCATGTTAATTATTACCTGTGTCGGTTGCGTTTTATGTGAAACATGTGGTTAATAATTCGACAAAGCAACTTATATGAAATAATCTCCCAGATCGAAATAAGTTAAATTTACATGGATATACAGGATAAAGATTTCCTTTCTGTCTTTTTCATTATCCTGTCCATCCATGTGAATATCTTTTAATGAATCATGGTAGATTATTTTTATTGAGTTGCCTTATATGTTTTCAGTTGCCTAAATCATTATTTGCCGATACAAAACACATCGAAAATTCGGTCAAGAATCTCGTCCGACGTCCGAGTGCCGGTGATCTCGTCGATTCGGTCGAGGGCATCACGGATATCCATGGCAATGATTTCCACAGGGCTGTTTCGTCGGATACCCTCAAGGGTGCGGCGAATGGCCTCCGCAGCAGCCTGGAGAGCGGTTGTCTGCCTGAGGTTGGGAATCCATCCATCATCAGGAATATCCGCTGTCTTCCGGTGAATTTCCTCTGCAATCCGATCTGCCAGCCTATCGAGGTTCAGCCGATATTTTACAGATATCGGAACCGCTGAGGGCAATATCGAGAGATTGTTTCTTATAGTATTATCATGATCCGGTGCAAGGTCAACTTTATTCAAGACATGGATTACCGGTGTGTTTTGGATCTGTTCCAGTAGGTGATCTTCGAGAGTGGCATCGGTGCAGCTCGCATCCATGACGATGAGGATTATATCCGAGGAGCGGATATTTTCGTATGTCTTTTCAATGCCTAGCAGTTCTACTGTGTCCTGGGTGATATGAATTCCAGCGGTATCGAAGAAATTGACCGGTATTCCACGAAAAATGACGGCATCTGCCACCACATCCCGTGTCGTTCCGGGAATATCCGTTACAATGGAACGCTCTGAACCGACCAGCCAGTTCATGAGACTCGATTTTCCAACATTCGGACGACCGATGATGGCTATCCGATATCCGTCACGAATGATGCGGCCATCCTCATGCTGACGGATCAGTTCCTGAAGAGGCTTCATTACGCTGGTTTCGAGCCGAGGAACAGCAGAGATCGGTAGAAAGTCGTCAGCTTCATCCGGAAAGTCGATGGCTGCCTCGATGCGAACCAAAATATCCATCAATTCGGCGCTGATGCCGTCTATATGTTTCCGGAAGCCCCCGGACAAATGGTTGGAAGCGGATGCAAGGGCGATTTCCGTTTTCGAATTGATGATATCGATCACGGCTTCTGCCTGCGTCAGATCGATACGACCGTTTAGAAAAGCCCTGCGGGTAAATTCGCCAGGTTCGGCCATTCTTGATCCTTTATCGAGAACTGCATGTAGAATGGCTTTGAGAACAGCTTGTCCGGAATGTGCCTGAATTTCGACGACATCTTCCCGCGTATAAGAATGCGGAGCTTTCATAAAAGCGATCAGCACCTCATCAATGACAGTCTGTGTCTCGGGCTGAACAATGGCGCCGTAATACAGATGGTGGGAAGCAATTCGATCGGGATGAAACGGGTGTTCCGCGATCGATCGGGGATGAAAAAGAGAGCATGCAATGGCAAACGCCATATCTCCGGAAATTCGAACAATGCCGATGCCTCCTCGGCCGGGAGGGGTTGCAACTGCAGCGATCGTTTCCCCTCTCATAAACATTTCCTTTCAATCCATCTGTCGATCAATAAAATAGATAAAACATTCAAATCTCCTTCACTCCCCGCGCGGTATCACGATCAGTTTCTTCAGATATCCTTCTCCCTTGCTTTGCGTTTTGATTCGGATGTCATTCTTCAATGCAAGGTGAATTATTTTTCTGTCCTGAGGACTGAATCTGCCGACAGAGACTGCTTTACCGTTCCGGCAGGCATTTTCTGCAAACCGCTTAGCCAGCGTCTGCAAATCCTCTATCCGTTTCGACGTATGACCGGCAATTTCAACAATGACGCGAATCCGAGCTTCAGCAGACTTGTTGATAATTTTCTTTATCAGATAACGAATGGCTTCGAATGTCTGACCTCTTTTGCCGATGATGGATGCCGGATTGCCGCCGTTGATTGTGTAAATGATTTGTTGACTGCAGCAAGTTACGGCAATTTCGGCATCACTAGTAATCGAATCGACCAGCCGCTGCAAGAACTGTCTGCCGATTTCCGCTGATTTCTCGATATGAGACGGGTGCAGGGACGACGCGTCATCTACATTGTAAATGGGATGTAGATCGGAGATCGGATCTGCCGTCGTATCATCCAAAACGGTAAAAGAATCATCGGATGAGACAGAAACAGCTGCTTCATCCGGCTGATCAATGGGTTCCATTTCTTGTATTTCTGGTATCGACACACGAATTCGGGCTTTTTTAAAACCGACCAGTCCAAAGATTCCAGAGGCTCCGAAGCTGACGACTTCATGTTTCAGTTGTTCTCTTGGGATGTTAAGAGTCTCACATGCCTTAGTGATAGCCCCCTCCAGATTTTTGTCCTCAAATTCGATAAAAGGCGACATCCCCATCACATCCTCCATGAAAGGACCGGCAGAGCGGCCCGTCGATCATGCGTATTTTTTCTGAATATAGTACTGCTGGCTGATGGACACAATGTTGTTGACCAGCCAGTACAATACCAGACCAGATGAAAAATTGATAAATACGAATGTAAAGACAATGGGCATCATCATCATCATTTTGGCTTGGGCCGGATCTCCCATGGGAGGAGACATTTTCTGCTGAATGAACATGGTTGCGCCCATGATGATCGTCAAAATCGGAATGCCGTAAGGGGGTTCCATGAACGGAATCGAAAATGAAAAATGCATCAACCGGTCCGGAGCGGAAAGATCGTTGATCCACCCAATAAAAGGTGCATGGCGGAGCTCGATCGCTTCATAGAGCATTCGGTAAAGTGCAAAGAAAACAGGGATCTGAATCAGCATGGGCAAACACCCGCCCAATGGATTCACCTTGTAGGTCTTGTACAGCGCCATAGTTTCTTCATTCATTTTTTTCTTGTCTTCTTTATATTTTTCACGGATCTGCGCCATCAGCGGCTGAATCTTTTTCATCTCGCTCATGGATTTGTAGCTCTTGGAACCTAGGGGCCAGAGAACTGCTTTGATGATCAGAGTCAATATAATGATTGCCATTCCGTAATTCGGAATGAATCCATGCAGAAAATTCAGGAGTTGCAGCAGGGGTCTGGCAAGAATATCGAAAAAACCGAAATTAATGGCCTTGTCCAGCCCAATGTTGAGGCTGGTGAGGATGGAAAGACTTTTCGGCCCCATATAGACTTTGTATGAATATTTTTGGTGGGTACCGGAATCAAGACGAATTTCCGGTTCCACCAGCGTGTTATCAAGCCGGCTGTTTGTGTGTGAAAGCCGAATACTGGCATCGACTGGAATTTGAGGAACGATGCTGGATAAAAAGTAACGATCTTCGATGCAGGTCCAGCTAATTTGACCGGAATATACACTTTTCTTATCGAGTTCCTTGACTGCAATCTGCTCCAGTGTTTTGTTGACAAAGATGCTGGGGCCTTCGAATCCGTAACTGTTTTTTGCTTCGGTGAATTTACCTGATAGAGACAGCGCCGGATGATCCAGCAGCATTTTATCGGAATTATTCTTGACGAGAATATCCATACCGATCAGATAGGAGTTCGCATAAAACGTGAAATGTTTTTCGACCACGATGCCTGTCGGAGATACCCACTGAAAGGAAACTTCCCGAGAGCCATCCTGAATTTCCAGTGTGTCTGCGGAAAGTGAGGACAGAAAAATCGCATCATTGAAATCCGTGATGCTGTTGCCCGTAAAAGATAGACGAAGCGTTCCAATGTCGGGTAGGCTGACCAATTCTTTGTTGGGAGAATCGGGTTCCACTGTTTCCCGATAATGCTTGAGAATAAAGTGTTTGAAAAAAGCACCTTTATCTGAAATGGTCACCGCATATAGGGGGGTATTCACCACTATGTCTCTGGTTTTTTGAAAGGTCGATAGCGGAGATTCTTGAATGGCGGATGTGGAGCCTTCAGAGGGATTGTCTGCCGGAGATTGCGATTCAGTGGACGTTTGTGCCTGCTGCTGCGGTGGAGAATTCTCCTGGAAAAAGAATCCCCAGACGGTAAACACTAAAACGGAAAGCACAATTGCAATAAGTAAACGACCTTGTTCCATGATGACTCCCATGACCTTCCTTCAGGAAAGATCAGTTGATAACCTCTTGATAAAAAAAGTGGATGTAACGATTCGATCTCATGAGGACGAATAATGCGGTTAAAAAGGAAAGGCGCTCATACTCAGGGAACGGGATCGACGCCGCCGGAGTGAAAAGGATGACATTTCAACAGGCGCCTGCATGTCATGGCGCCACCTTTCAAAATGCCGTATTTCAGGATTGCCTCGGAAGCATATACAGAACACGAGGGATAGAATCGACAGCAAGGCCCAAAAAGAGGCGAAACAGTTACCTGATAAACCATGATTGCAAAACTGACAAGAAGTCGTATTGTATGCACAGCCTAATGATGTCCGATCGCCGGAATAGAATTGTTGGCTTTACCGGTGATATTATTGAATTTCTCAAACAATCCTTCAAGCATGCAGACCGTCTGTTGACATGAAAAAGAGGATGCCGGCTTTTTGGCAATTACATGAAAATCCCAGAATTCCGGCAATGCCGCACGATGAAGGCGAAAATACTCCCTGATGCGCCGTTTTATCGTGTTTCGAATAACGGCATGACCCACTTTTCGTGATACCGTAATTCCGATCCGTGGCCTGCCGAATTGACCGCTTTTATAAACCAGAATAAATCCAGAACTGTGTACTGCCTTACCTAAAGCATAAAATGCCAAGAATTCATGCCGTTTGAGAATGCGGTCTTTTTTGGGAAAGGATAGCAGCTTCAACGTAATGATGTGGCGACGGATGGAAGGCTCATTCCGAAATTAAACTTACACAAAAGAAGCGTTTCTTAAACCGTCAATCGTTTTCGACCTTTGGCCCGCCTGCGGTTGATCAACTTGCGGCCTTCCTTTGTAGCCATCCGTGATAAAAAACCATGGGTTCTATATTTCTTGATCTGGCTGGGCTGATACGTTCTTTTCATAGAAAAATGTCCTTATATAAATAAAGTGAAATCATTGATTAACAGGACAACCTGTTATTATCTGTCATTATAACCCTTCCAATTAATCATAATATCAATGTCAAGTCAATAAAATTTCATTTTGGCGTGTTTTTCGAAAAATATGCTTGCAAATTGCCATTGGATCGTTTTATAAGAAAAAAATAAGGTCAACGGAATACTCTATCAACGGTCTTTATGATGTTGATGAATTTGCCTTCTTTTTTATTGACAAATTTTGAGTTTAGTTTATAGTTGCACATTAATCAAGGGGCCGTTAACTCAGTCGGTAGAGTATCTGCCTTTTAAGTAGAGAGTCGTTGGTTCGAGTCCAACACGGCCCACCATTATCTGCGTCCCCATCGTCTAGCCCGGTCCAGGACATCGGCCTTTCACGCCGACGACAGGGGTTCGAATCCCCTTGGGGACGCCAATTATTTCAGATAGTTACGTTATTTTGTGATAAGTCGAAAGGGGAGTGACGGCTCCCCAGACGGCTTTTTGTTTTTATGACCCACATTTCATTCTCCAACAGTCCGCTGGTAAATTCGGTCAATCGGTATCACATCCGCTGGTTTTGACGGAAGACTTTCCAGGGCACTTCGCACCCGCTCTATCCCGATACTCTTCAAATATCGCTCTGTTGTACTGGGGCTGTGATGCCGAAGAATGGCTTGTATCACGCCAAGGTCATTCCCAGCGTTGAATAAAATTGATGCCGAAAGATGTCGAATAGCGTGGAAACCAAACGGTTCCACTTCGGCTTTTTCGCATAACCTTGACATAAAATGACCCCTTACTGTGAATGGCTTTCCGTAATACTCTTTTGTAAATGCCGTATCGTCCAGACATAAAAATACATTGGGCTCATTTTTAATCGGTCTGTTTTCCCACCACCACCGCAATGATTTATGTAGTTCCTTTGTCATTGGCAGGCTGTCGTATTCAAAAGTTCCATCCTGACGCTTTCGGGTTCCTAACCGTATCCTGTCATTGATGAAATCAATATCCTGCCAGGTTAAACGGAAAATTTCACTGCGGCGAGCAGCCAAGTGAAGAAATGCCAACAGCATTACTTTGTCCTGCCCTTCTGCGACAGCATAAATTTTCCAGAAATCCTCTTCGGATGGCACATAACGGGGATGCCGAATTTCGGGCATCCTTTCTACCAGACAGGGGTTGGGTCCTGGTAACGGCGGGTCAAGGTACTTCATTCCCCAGTTCCAGCCAGCCACTAGATTCTTTCGGTCCTTGTTGGCAGCATATCCACTCCTTTCTTCCTTTTGTTTGATCACGTAGTTCATTACGTGAGCAGGTTTCAGACCGTGTACGGGCGTCGCAGGGTCAATCTCCTCGAAGAAAAGTCGGAATACGAAACATTTTTCCTGATACACTTGGGGAACAAATTTTGATTGAGCATAATCCAGATATTTCTGTGCCCAATCACCCAAAGATGTTGTGGCGGTCTTCTCGACCCAATCTTCTACGGGTTTTCGCTGCATCTTCGTTTCCCACTCGATGGCTTCCTTTTTCGTCGGAAACACCTTGTTCTGCCTCTTCCCTTCCTTCCTCACTTGAGCAATCCATTGCTGTCCTCTTTTGTACGGCATTATAAATCTCCTTTTCAAAGAACCGATAATGGCGTCCCAAGCGTATTCCACCTAAATCGCGATAATATTTCCTCACGGTTTTGACGTCAAGCCCGAGATAGACGGCTACCTCTTGGGAACGCAACGCTTTTCCTAAATCATCTTCCAATAATTTCATTCATCTTCACCTCATCGAATTGAGATATGGCAGGCTCTTTGCTGGTTGGTTCCAGAAGACGGCTCTGTGCCGTCCATGGCGTGCCCAGTCGCTGTAGCGACCTTGTGAAGCCGAAAACCATCTTCGGCTTCTGTTTTTCAGATTGTTTATGCCATCG
>CAYQKZ010000029.1:0-19072 GCA_964418135.1 uncultured Desulfobacterales bacterium | reverse complement strand
CCTGAAGGTTTTTAGGCAGGCTGCCGCTGGTTGCATACTGATTTAGGGTCCGGGTTAAAGCCGCCTTAAATCCGATCAGATGTGATCCGCCCTCTATCGTATTGATATTGTTCGCAAAAGAAAATAATTTTTCATTGTAGGTATCATTATACTGGATGGCGACTTCGATACTGACTTCATTTTTAATGCCTTCGACAAAAATAGGCGGATGAAGCGGCGTATTGCGCCGATTCAGATACTCCACAAATGAAATCAACCCGCCTTTATATTGTAATTCTTTTTTGACATCCGATCGTTCATCTTCGATGGATATTTTGATGCCTTTATTCAAAAAAGCAAGTTCTCTGAGGCGACGCAGCAGAATATCAAAATCGTACGTCGTAATGGCAAATATTTCAGGGTCTGCAGTAAAATGAACCTTTGTTCCCCGTTTTTCAGTAGTTCCGATTATTTCAAGCTCGCTGGTTTTTTTTCCCTTTGCATAAGTTTGATAATAAATTTTGCCTTCCGAATAGATTTCCAGTTCAATGAAAATAGACAGGGCATTGACGACGGAAATACCGACACCATGAAGCCCTCCGGAGACTTTATAGGAACTGTCATCAAATTTTCCACCGGCATGAAGCTTTGTCATGACGACTTCGACGGCCGGCACGTTTTCCTTTTTATGAATGCCAACGGGAATGCCTCTGCCGTTATCTTCTACGGTGATACTGTTATCTGTGTGAATGATCACCTTGATATCGTCGCAATATCCGGCCATAGCTTCATCTATACTGTTATCAACGACTTCATAGACCAGATGATGAAGACCTTCGACATCCACATTTCCGATATACATGGAAGGTCTTTTGCGAACGGCCTCCAATCCTTCCAGTATTTTAATATTGTCCGCTGTATAAGTCTGATTTTCCATTTTCTTCTTTTAAATACCTTTAAAACAAACATGAGTGAAGCTGGAAAAAAGAAATTTTTTCCCGTTATTCCTATATTCTCATGGGCATGATCACACAAATATAACTTTTATCCTTTTCTCCTTCAATCAAACAGGGAGTTTGATCATCGATGATACTCATGATAACTTGTTCTTCTTCGATTACAGAAAGTGCTTCCATGAAATAGCGGGGATTGAATGCAACTTCGATGGGGTTGTTTGCATAAACAATGAACATTTCTTCCTTGGATTCCCCAATCTCCGGGTTGGTTGAAGTGATGAGCAATTTATCGTCACTGAGATTGAAAATAACTCCTTTATAATCGTCCGTTGAAAAAATGGACATGCGTTTAAGCATCATCGTGAACATTTGTTTATTGAGCGTTATCCGACTGGCATCTTTGATGAGAAGAATATCACTTACGTCAGGAAACGCACCATTGATCAGTTGAATACTGACGGTTTCCTGCTGCTGTTTGATGAACAGTTTATTTTCCATCTTACCAATCGAAAGATTTCCTTGAGGGATTATAATTTTAGAAAGTTCATTCAGCCCCTTTTTCTGAACCAGAACCGTTCGATCAAGAGTTATGCCGGATTCGTTGACACAGGGATAATCCACTTTAGATAGGCGATTTCCATCAGTGGAAATGATCCGGATCCAGTTTTCATCTTCTTTTTGAAACGTTTCCAGACAGACTCCATGCACATGAGGCCGTTTGTCTTCAACAACCGCCGTCATCATGGATGTTTTGTCTATCATTTTCTTGAAATTTTTCGAATCTATATTTATAAACGGTATATCTTCTATTTCAGGTACTTGTGGAAAAGATTCGGGATTCATACCCACAAGATGATATTGAACATTGTAATTGCCGATTTCTACCCAAAAATTTTCGACCTCACTGACAAGAATGTCTTCTGTTGGAAAATCCCTAACAATTTCAAATAGCTTTCTTGCATTGATGGCAATTTCCCCTTCTTTTTCAACTTCAGCAGGATAAAAACCGATAAAACCCGTTTCGTAATCGGTAACATATATTTTCAATCCATTTTCTAGTGCTTTGATAAGCACACAGGAAATGATGGCATTGCTTGTTTTCTTACCGGCTATTCCTTGAATTTTTGCCAGCGTATCCAGAATTTTCGATTTTTTCAGTGTAAATTTCATTGAGTAAACCTTTCAAAACCATTGATGGCTCAGATTCATTTTACTGAAGTATCCATTTTTTAATGCGAGGTATGACTCCATCATTCCATTCCGGAGAAAACCTGATTTTTATAAAATAACCAAAAACAGCATCCATCCAATCTAAAATTTTTTCATATAAAAAAAATTTTTCTAACAAGGCACCTTCTATGTCATCTTTGGTTTCTACTTGACCGGTTTCTGGTAATTTAAGATTACTGATATTCAAACTTTCACCCTTTAATGTGAGTTGAAATTCATTTTCAGCCTCAGTCACTCTTAAATGTATTTCTACGACAAAAGCTCCTTTTTTCAAAGCCAGAACCCCTTCTTCCAGTCCGGCATCGTCACCTTTGATCGTGATGGTTTCCATAGCGTCATGAACGGCATTTTCCAACATAATCCGATTTCCGATCGTAAAATTGACGGTCTCAGAAATAACGGTATTCAGTTGACTCGGATCATGTTCGATTACAAACCAAAGCCATGTCAGAAACTCGTACCCAATAAACTTATAACGGTTATATGCAACTGAAATATCTAACAAAACTTACTCCATAAAATGAGATGGCATTATCTTGTCCAACAGGTCTTTATCGGAATCGGAAAGAAATTCCAGCGCAGCGGTATAAGGAAAACGTCGCATGAGATTCAATTTGAAAGTTTTAGTGAAAAAAACCTCAAACGCTTCATTGGCCGATTTTTGTGTAGAAAAAAACCAAATTGTTGATTTTTCATAATTCCAGAGAATATCGAACACATTTGGTGTGGCTGGTATGCGAATGGCAAGTTCACGGAGGATATCCTCCTTTATCTGCTTTTTTTCATTTCGAGAAAAGAATTCTTTATTGCTTTCCTTCAGTCGTTTTTTCATTTCCTGATGATATTTTTTATTGACGACTTTCGAAGGAATTGCTTTTTTATCCATTCGAAACGAAAAAATAAATTGAGACCCGATCACAAATGACGATCCAGTAAAATTCGGAGTAAAAGGATCTTCAAAAGAAGTCCATCCCATGGATTGATCCATATCTTCATCATCTATTTCGACAATTGAATTCTGAATGAGAAGTCGAGTGAGGTTTTCCATTAAAGGTTCAGATAATTGACCAATTACCTGATAGCGCGTTATAGAAACATTAGTGGAAAGAATGCCCATAGTATTCCATGTTTGTAGTTGTTAATAAAATTACATTTTAACCTTTTTATATATGGGTGACAAGTTCTATTTAATTCGGCATAAAATGTGCTTACGATTAATTCTGCTATAAACAAATATCGTATCGGTTGGTGGATGATTATTGCCATATCTTATTCTATCTCTTTACTATATTTTAAAAATAAAAGATTATAATACCCTGTTCATTGTGTTTAAAACTTTATAAATAATTAAAATTATAGAAAAATATAAAATTTATCTTGTTAAGAACTTTCATGATTACATGTCCTCAATAAACCGTGCTTAAATGATTTGTTCATAACAGATATTTTTTCAACAATCCGTTAGCAGTCATATTGAAATAATGAGATTCATTGCCGACTTCCATATTCATTCCCGCTATTCCCGTGCAACATCCAAAAATCTCGATCTTGAAAATTTATATATATCGGCGCAGTTAAAAGGAATTACGGTTGTAGCTACTGGCGATATTACGCATCCGAAATGGTTTCAAGAAATCAGCGAGAAACTGGAACCTGCTGAACCGGGATTGTATCGACTGAAATCGGAAATTGAAAAAAACTGTAATGAAGTTGTTCCTATATCATGTCGCGGCAAGGTCAGATTTATTTTAAATTCCGAAATCAGCAGTATTTACAAAAAAATGGGAAAAACCCGAAAAATCCACAATTTGATTTTCTTACCGAATATGGATATTGCGGAATCATTGAATCGTAAATTGGCAAGCATCGGAAATATCGTATCCGACGGCAGACCCATATTAGGAATCGATTGCAGAAATCTACTTGAATTAATACTTGAAACAAGTGATCAAGCATTTATGGTTCCCGCTCATATATGGACCCCATGGTTCTCCCTTCTGGGATATAAATCCGGCTTTGATTCACTGGAAGAATGTTTTGATGATCTCAGTAGCCATATTTTTGCGGTTGAAACCGGTCTTTCTTCCGATCCGATCATGAATCGGCAGGTTTCTTTTCTGGATGGGATCACACTGATCTCCAATTCGGACGCACATTCACCAGATAAGCTGGGAAGAGAAGCCAATATATTCGATACGGAATTATCATATTTCGCCATCAAACAATCTCTTGAAAATAAGAATAAAAAAACGTTTTTAGGAACTTATGAATTTTATCCTGAAGAAGGAAAATATTATTTTGATGGTCATCGTGATTGTAATATAAGTTTCAGACCGGAAATGACATTTATTTATAAAGGTTTATGTCCGGTATGCAATAAACCGCTGACAATAGGGGTATTGAATCGAGTAGAAGTATTATGTGATAGAAAATCGGGCACACAACCGCAACATATCTTACCTTATTATTCCAGAATACCTTTAAAGGAAATCTTGTCTGAGATTTTGAATGTAGGCACTAATTCTCAAAAAGTGATGAAGTGCTATCGGCATGCACTTCATGTTTTAGGTTCTGAACTAGATATATTGGATACAGTGGGTATATCGGAAATCGATTCTGCTGGATATCCAATATTAAAAGAAGCGATTGAAAGAATGCGAAAAGGTCATATTCATATTATCCCGGGCTTTGATGGAAAATTTGGAAAAATACAAATATTTTCAGAAAGTGAAAGAATGCAGTTCAGGAATAATATGTAAAAACCTGTGCGATTTGACATTTAATGAAAATACCGGTATCTATAAACTCAAAAAACTCCAATATCTCATTGGTAATTTGAAAAAATATATAAAATAATCTTTTATTAAAGCAAGTTATATTTGATAATCAAATAATATTTAAAATGATGGAAAAAAAAATAATCAACACAATTTATCTTGAAAACGGCTTGATACTCTCTATTTATGATGAATCAAGAAAGATTGCCGGAGATAGGTGGCAAGTCAATTTGACTGCCGTTATTCAAATTTTGACGGGCCAGGTTCAATTCACCCGGATAGATCCGAAAAAAAGATTTGAAGTTATTCAGACAGTCGGCGAACAAATCCATTATGAAAAAAAACTGATAAAAAATTTTGTTGCAGATAAGGAAAAGGAGGAAATAGTTTTAGCACTGAGTGGTTCGTTTCTGCAAAATACCAAATCATATCTTTCTCATCGACAATTTGCAGAACGATTTGTTCTTAAGTGTTACGCCGATTCTCTATAAAAACGTAACTGGGTGAATAGTTAACAGAACTGTAATGGTTCCGGGCTATAAAAAGTATTGTAGAAATTCCAAGAAAGCGCTTGACTCCTGAATAGCGGGATCGAGACGATCCTTCAAGGCTTAAAGAAGCAGCGAATTATGACTTGGATAGAGTTTTACAAGACTTCAACCTGTTAGTGAAAGGAGAAATCAATGAAAAAATTACAGAAGAATATATGGATACGATTGTTTTTTGCAATCATTATGTTATTCGTCTGTATTTCCTCTGTCAGAGCCGATATTTATGTTTTTAGGGATAATAATGGTGTTCGTCATTTCACGAATGTACCAACATCCCCGAAATATCGTCTTTATCTGAAAAATACCCCCAATAGAAGTTTTGAATCCAGTCTGGTCGGAAAGTTTTCTACAAGTTTCGATCCCAATCAATATGATGATATTATCCGAAAAGCTTCCCAGCGACACGATGTTGATTTTTCATTATTGAAATCCATCATCAAAGTTGAATCGAATTTCGACTGTTATGCTGTTTCACAAAAAGGAGCTAAAGGTTTGATGCAGATCATGCCTGGAAACTTTATTTTTCTGAATATCAGCAACCCGTTCGATCCTGAAGAAAACATTATGGGGGGAACGCTTTATTTCAAGCAAATGCTTGAAAAATTCAATGAAATTGAACTGGCGTTGGCTGCCTACAATGCCGGACCCAATATGGTCGATAAATACAATGGCATTCCACCGATTTCTGAAACAAAAGGTTATGTAAAAAAAGTCATGTCCCACTACAAAGGTATATCGAGCAATAATAAAAAATCAACTTAGAATTTCGGATGGGGAGAAATATTGTGTTTATAATGAGTTGTTTTCCTCCATTGTTGTTCAGGAGGGAGGAGACTCATGAAAAGTTGCACATTGCGTTAATTATTAAATTATTTCATGTGATCGGTAATATGAAAACAATTGAAGAAAATAAATTCATTGAATGGATAGAATCCGATCCAATGCTCATATCTTATGCGTCCATCATTCGTTCCCGGTTTGAAAAGCGGAATAAAAAAAAACATGAAATAGAAAAAAATCATCGATCGCTTTATGATTTTGCCGCTGCTCATACTTATTTTGGACTTCACCGTGAAAATGATCATTGGGTCTTTCGGGAATGGGCTCCGTTTGCAATAAACATTTTTTTCATAGGAGAAGTTACCGGGTGGCAGGAAAAAAAAGAATTTCAACTTACCCGAATCAGCGAGGAAGGTATATGGTGTATTGAAATTTCTGATAATGATCTCCAGCATGGGGATTTGTATCGGCTTCGGATTCATTGGAAATATGATCAAGGAGATCGAATTCCCGCCTACGCCCGTAGGGTGGTACAAGATCCGGTGACGCATATATTCAATGCTCAGGTCTGGAATCCAGAATTCCCTTATCCATGGAAATTCCCTGGTAATATAAATAAATCATCCCCTCTGATTTATGAAGCGCATGTAGGGATGGCTCAAGATGCCGAGAAAGTCGGATCATTCAGAGAATTTATCGACAACGTTCTTCCCAGAATCTTAAAAGCCGGATACAATACCCTTCAGTTGATGGCCATTCAGGAACATCCTTATTATGGTTCATTCGGGTATCAGGTATCCAGTTTTTTTGCCGTTTCGTCCCGTTTTGGAACGCCTGATGAATTCAAAGAACTGATCGACACGGCGCATGGATGTGGAATGATGGTTATCATGGACTTGATTCATTCCCATGCCGTATCGAACGAAGTAGAAGGTCTTAGTTGTTTCGATGGTTCCAAATATCAATATTTTCATGATTCGCATAGAGGGGTCCATCCTGCCTGGAATTCCCGTTGTTTTAACTACCAAAAATCGGAAGTACTTGCGTTTCTGCTGTCCAACTGCCGTTTCTGGCAGGAAGAATATCATCTGGACGGATTTCGTTTCGATGGTGTTACCAGTATGATGTACGATCATCACGGATTGGGCATGGCCTTTAATGGTTATTCTCCCTATTTTGATAAATCGGTGGACGAAGATGCACTGACTTATCTATCTCTGGCCAATGAGCTGATTCATGAAATCAATTCAGGGGCGGTTACCATAGCCGAAGATGTCAGCGGTATGCCGGGCCTTTCCGTACCGATTTCCGGTGGTGGAATCGGATTTGATTATCGGTTTGCCATGGGCGTACCTGATTACTGGATTCGTTTGATAAAGGATTATTCGGACGAAGCCTGGCCGATCGGTCATTTATGGTTTGAACTGACCAATCGCAGGCCGGATGAAAAAACCATCAGCTATGCTGAATCTCATGATCAGGCCCTTGTGGGCGATCAAACATTGATATTCAGGCTGATGGGATCATATATGTACGACAATATGTCTCTGCTTCGAAACAGCATTCCGCAGGTGGACAGAGGTATGGATATTCATCGGTTGATCCGTTTTATCACGATTGTCACTGCCGGAAATGGTTATCTGAATTTTATGGGAAATGAATTCGGGCATCCGGAATGGATTGATTTTCCAAGGGAAGGGAACCACTGGTCTTATCGATATGCCAAAAGGCAATGGCATCTGGTGGATAATATGAATCTGAGATACCATTTACTGGCTCGTTTCGATCAGGAAATGATCGCACTGGTCAAGAAATTCAGAATTTTTGAACATTCCCGTTTATCCCTTTGTTATGTGCATAATTATGATAAAATTCTGGTCGTTGAACGAGGTGGATTGATTTTTGTTTTTAATTTCCATCCCGTATCGTCTTTTAAAAATTATGAAATACCTTTTAGTACACCTGGAAAATATCAAATGATATTTCACAGTGATCTGCAGGAATTTGGAGGGCATGGCCGGTTGAACAATGGCCAGATCCATTTTACACGAATGCAGTCCATAGACGATAAACCATCCCATTTCATCAGTCTGTATTTACCTTCCAGAACCGCCTTGGTGCTTCAATATGTAGATGTATACTGCGAACATGCATAATCTTCACTTTCTTATGCTCTTTTCCCTCAGTGGTGGGTGGGAGTTCAAAAGTTTAGATGATGACCATGGACAGGGTACATAGATCGATCATTTCATTTCGTATCAAAAGATGAACGGAAAAATCCTTCAATAAAATCAATAAATCGGGAGATAAAATGAAATTAGGCATTATCGGCTGTCCGGGATCAGGGAAAACAACCGTTTTTGAAGCGCTGACCCGAAGCCTTCCGGCTATATCCGCAAAAGCGGAATCCCGCATCGGTACACTTCAGGTACCGGATTACCGGGTGGACAGGTTGAGTCAGATATATCGCCCCCGTAAAACTGTATATGCTCAGATAGAATATCTCCTGCCTGGAAAGTCTCTTATCAAAAAAGATGTTGTAAAAGAACAGACTGCCTGGTCTCAGGTGCGGGACTGTGATGCAATTATCCTTGTTATACGAAACGTAATGGGAATGGGTGGAGAATCTCCACAAATTTTATCTGACTTTCAGAAGCTTGATCAGGAATTGATGATTTCCGATCTGGTTACTGTGGAAAAACGTATAGAACGCCTGGAAAACGATAAAAAACGCGGAAAAAAAATTGATCCTGAAGAGCTACTGCTCATTACGCAATGTCTGAAACAGCTTGAAGATGAAATGCCGCTTCGGAAAATTCCGGCACTGGCAACTGCTCCTTTATTGAGAGGCTTTGCATTCATGTCCGCCAAACCTTTGATGGTTTTATTCAACAATGCGGATGACGATGATTGCCTGCCGGATATGCCGATTATCACGACAAGGGAACATTGCATGGTCATCAAGGCTAAACTCGAGCAGGAACTGAATCGTATGACCGAAGAAGAAGCCAGAGAATTTCTGGCTGAATTCAATATCACGGCTTCGGCTACGGATCGCGTAATTCAGATGTCCTATAATCTTCTGGGCCTCATGTCTTTTTTTACGGTCGGAGAAGATGAAGTAAGAGCCTGGACCATCCGCAGAGGAACATCGGCTTTTGATGCTGCTGAAGTCATTCATTCCGATATTAAAAAAGGATTTATCCGTGCAGAAATCATTTCTTATAATGATTTGATGGATGCAGGAAATCAGGCGGAAGCACGAAAACGCGGAACTTTTCGGTTGGAAGGAAAGACTTATGAAGTTCAGGATGGAGATATTATCAATTTTCGATTCAATGTCTGAAACATATCAGAATGCCAAATGTATGGTTTAAAAAAATAAACAGAATGAAAAGCTTATGATAATAATTTCTTAAGGTCCTTTTTCATGAGACTGTAAAGTTTAGTTCATTTTTTTGAATATAGTGGGCATTTGTATTGGATAATAAATCAAAATGTTAATAACAAATGATCAAAAATGAGTTTATTGTTTTGAACTTTTTCAAGAGATTGTAATTGCGGCGGTATATTAATCATTGAAAGAATGCTTTTATATTTTTATAACCAATTGAAATATTTATTTATAAAAATATGATATAATAATATTAAGTTTTGGCAAAGTATTTGCATAGCTATATGCCAAACCTAATAATTTCTTCATCTTTTTCCTCCTTAAAACAACCGGCCGGGGCGTTCCCGGCCGGTTGTTTTATTTTGTATTGTCTAAAATTTTGAAGCAGGGTCTTCAATCTACCTGAATTTCTTTTATATTTGCATAAAAATCAAGAACTTGAGGATTACTCAATGCATCTTTATTTTTAACCGGCTGATTCTGTATAACTTTCTTGACAGCCAGTTCGACTTTTTTCATATTCAGAGTATACGGAATAGCCGGTACTTCGATGATTTTGGCCGGTACATGCCTCGGTGATGCATTGGCCCGAATCACCTGACATATTTTTTGCTTGAGTGCCTCTGTCAGACTATGGCCGGACATCATTTTTACGAAGAGTATGATTCGAACATCGTTTTTCCAGTCCTGACCAATGACGAGGCTGTCCTCGATTTCTTCCAATTGTTCCACCTGGCGATAAATTTCTGCGGTTCCAATGCGAACTCCTCCCGGATTTAAGGTGGCATCCGATCTGCCGTAGATGGTTACGCCTCCTCTTTCATTGATTTCAATAAAATCTCCGTGGCGCCAGACATTGGGATAGACATCAAAATAAGCGGAATGATATTTTTTTCCATCCGGATCATCCCAGAAATAAATGGGCATGGAAGGAAAGGGTGCGGTACATACCAATTCGCCCTGTTGCCCGATAACAGGTTTTCCGTCGCTGTCAAATGCTTCCACTTTCATGGCCAGTCCCCGGCACTGGAGTTCTCCAGCATATACCGGAGCCATCGGGTTGCCAAGAGCAAAACAACCGTTCAGGTCGGAGCCTCCTGAAATCGATGCAAGCTGTAAATCGCTTTTAACTGCATTGTAAATGAAATCGAAGCCTTCGATGGAAAGAGGGGAACCTGTGGAAAGAACGGCTCGCACAGACGATAAATCATATTCGTTTTGGGGAACGAGACCGGTATTTTGAAGAGCGGTGATATATCCTGCACTGGTTCCGAAAACAGATATTTTTTCGTCTTGAGCCATTTTCCAGAGTGCGCCGGGCTCTGGATGAAACGGATTACCGTCGTAAAGAACCAGAGTCGCTCCGCTGGCAAGGCCGCTGACAAGCCAGTTCCACATCATCCACCCGCAGGTCGTGAAATAAAACATGACATCACTTCTTTTCAAATCTACGTGCAGGACATGTTCTTTCAAATGATGCAGTAAAATACCGCCTGCGCTCTGCACCATACATTTGGGAAGTCCAGTGGTACCGGAAGAATACATGATATAAAGTGGATGATCGAACGGTAACTGGGTAAAGGTAAGTTCCGGAACAGCCCCTGAGAATCGAAAATCCCGATAATGTACAGCATTGGGAATATGTTGGATGTCCGGTTCGTTTTTCGTATAGGGAATCACTACCACTTTTTCGATGGAAGGCAGTTCTTTGAGAATACCGGATATCCGTTCCAGACTATCCATGGCCTTTCCCTTGAACCAGTACCCGTCTGCTGTAAAGAGAATTTTGGGTTTGATCTGTCCAAATCGGTCTAAAACCCCCTTGATGCCAAAATCGGGTGAACAGGATGACCATACCGCTCCAAGACTGGTTGCCGCCAGCATGGCAACAATGGCCTGAGGCATATTCGGTATGAATCCCACAACGCGTTCTCCGGGTTTGACCCCTGCGGCCTTCAGGGCAGCGGCGACTCTGGCTGTTTCTTCATAAAGTTCGGCATAAGTGGTTCGAATGGATGCAGACCCTTCTCCTTTGAATATCAGAGCAATATGGTCATCTCGATATCTCAGCAGATTTTCTGCGAAATTCAGGGTTGCACCTGTAAACCATTTTGCCCCGGGCATTCGCGTCGGATCATCGACTACCTCGGTATAGGGTGTCGATGAATTTATTTGAACAAAATCCCAAAGTAATGACCAGAAATCGGAAATATGATCAACAGACCATTGATAAAGCTCGGCGTATTGCGTAAGATGTAGATCATAACGTGAATTGACGGAATTCATGAAATTGAACATGTTTGTTTGCCGAATCAATTCTTCCGAGGGTTTCCATAACATTTTTCCCATGCAATCATCCTTTCTGTGTTGATGTCAAACCATTTGAATTTCTTTGTGGAATGAATTAAGAGATATGAACTGAATTCAGTTGTTCCATAATGGATAATTCATAAACTTTCAATTTAAAATTACTATTTTTTTCAAAGTGATCATACAGCGCAGGCAATGAAGAAAGAAGATGTCGACATTCTGATCGTGGAGGACAGCAAAAGTCAGGCAATATATTTGAAATGCCTCCTTGAAAAAAATGGATATCGCATTTCGGTCGCTCGGGATGGCCGAGAAGCTGTCCGTATCCTTGAAACCCGATTTATTCCACAGATTGTTATCAGCGATATCGTCATGCCCAATATGAACGGGTATGAACTCTGCAGCTATATCAAAGAGATGGAACATTTAAAAAATATTCCGATCATTTTGCTCACATCCCTTTCCGATCCCGAAGACGTCATTCAGGCGCTTGCATGTGGTGCCGATAATTTAGTCACAAAACCTTTCAGTGAAAGTCTCTTGATCAATCGTATTCATGCAGCGCTTCTAAATAAAAAACTGAGGTCCGAATCGGTTTCCCACCAAGGTATTCAAATTCATTATGCCGGAAAACATCACATCATTACCGCTCGACATCAACAGATCATTGATCTTTTATTTTCAACTTACGAAAACGCTGCCTATAAAAATCGTCAATTGGAGAAAGTGAATACCCAGTTGGTTACATTTCAGCGAAAGCTGGAAAAAGATATCATTGAAAGAAAACAGGCCGAGGAACGTTTGTATGAGTCCGAGCAGAGACTGAGCCTGGTGTTGAATACGGTACAGGCTGGAGTTGTAATTATCGATGCAGCTTCTCATGTAATTGCTGATGTTAATCAGTATGCGGCGGATCTGATCGGTCTTCCCAAGGAACGTATCATCGGAAATTCCTGTCGTCAGTTTCTTTGTCCGGCGCAATTGGATATTTGTCCATTTATTGGAAACGTTTCAAAAATAGACAACTCGGAGCAAATTCTGATTCGGGCCGATGGGGATTTCATTCCGATTCTAAAAAAAATATCTCCGATTCACATCGATCAACGGGAGTATATTTTAGAGAGTTTTTCAGATATTACCGAGCAGGTTCGCGCGAAAGAGGAAATTCTCAAGGCCAAGGTTGCGGCAGAAAACGCCAATATGGCCAAAGGCGAGTTTCTGGCCAATACCAGTCATGAAATTCGAACTCCCATGAACGGTATTATCGGTATGACAGGCCTGCTTCTGGACACATCCCTATCTCCGGAGCAGCGGGATTATGCCGAAACCATTCGCAATTGTGCGGATTCTCTGCTGACCATCATCAATGATATCCTGGATTTTTCCAAAATTGAAGCTGGAAAAATGGATATGGAAAACCTGGATTTCGATATTCGTATCATGATGGAAGAGGTGTCGGATTTGTTGGCTGCCAAAGCTTTTGAAAAAGGACTTGAATTGGCGTGTCTGGTAATTCACGATGTGCCCTCCCTGGTAAAGGGAGATCCGGGAAGACTTCGGCAGGTATTGATGAATCTTGCCGGAAATGCCATTAAATTCACGGAAAAAGGACAGGTGATGATTCAAGCCGTTCTTGACAGAGAGGGGGAACGATCTGTTACGGTACGATTCATGATTACGGATACCGGGATCGGCATTGCCGATGATAAACAGCATCGGTTGTTTCAGTCTTTTTCACAGGTGGACGCTTCAACCACACGCCGCTATGGTGGTACAGGTCTGGGATTGGCCATTTCCAAACGGATCGTGGAAATGATGCATGGAGAGATCGGTTTTGAAAGTCAGGAAGGGACAGGTTCCACATTCTGGTTCACTGCGGAAATGGAAAAACAGATAGAAGTTCTGAGAAAAGAACCGGCGGTTCTTCCAGTCGATACTCAGGGACAGCGGATTTTGATCGTGGATGATAACCGGATAAACCGGTTGATATTGAAAGAGCAACTTAAAAACTGGAATTGTTTTGTCGATGAGGCCGACAATGGCGGATCGGCACTTTCGATGCTACAGCATGCGGCTGAAACGAATACGTCGTTTCGTCTGGTCATTATCGACATTATGATGCCGGGAATGGATGGAAAAACACTGGGAAGAAAAATAAAAGCCGATTCACGGATCACCAATACCGTTCTGGTGATGCTGACGTCGGCAGGCAGGCGCGGAGATGCGCAACAGCTTCAGGATATCGGATTTTCGGCTTATCTCACCAAACCGGTCAAACGGCTTCAATTGTATGACTGTCTGTCTACGGTTCTAAGAACTCCACAAACTGTTGTAACAAAACCCGTCATGCCCATTGTTACCCGGCACAGCCTGTCGGAAGAGAAAAAACAAGGTATCCGTATACTGATAGCCGAAGACAATCCGGTCAATCAGAAAATTGCCCAAAAAATGCTTGAAAAATTCGGCTATTTTTCAAATACAGTTTCAAACGGACATGAGGCATTAAAAGCGCTCGGCATGATCAATTATGATCTGGTTCTGATGGACGTGGTGATGCCGGAAATGGATGGGTTCGATGCTACGGCCCAGATCCGCAATACTGAATCGAAAGTCATGAATCATCTGGTTCCCGTAATTGCCATGACCGCGCATGCCATGAAAGGAGATCGGGAAAAATGTTTGGAAGCCGGCATGGACGATTATTTATCCAAGCCGGTCAAGCCCCAGGAACTCCTGGAAGTGGTTGAAAAATGGATCCGAAAGACTGTTACGGACGAATCAACAACCACTGCCGCCGGCCATTTGTCTCAGGATCAAACAGGCATTGGTTCCTCCAAATCCAAATGAATTGGACATGGCATAAATCATCTTATGTTTTCTGGCCTGCTTGGGAACATAATCCAGGTCGCATTCCGGCGATGGGTTGTCCAGATTCAGCGTAGGCGGCACAATTCCATGATACACGGCCAATGCGGTAAAAATTGCTTCGATACCGCCCCCTCCTCCCAGAAGATGACCGGTCATGGATTTGGTGGCACTGATAGCGATCCGATAGGCATGTTCCTTGAAAACCGATTTAATGGCCATGGTTTCATACAGATCGTTCATCTGTGTCGAGGTGCCATGCGCATTGATATGATTGATTTCGGTTTCCGAAATACCGGCATCCTTGATGGCTGCCTGCATACATCGGGCAGCGCCTTCACCGCCTGGAGCCGGTGCGGTCATATGGAATGCATCTCCACTCATGCCGTATCCTACCACTTCCGCATAGATTCGGGCACCTCTTTCCAGAGCCATATCCAAGGTTTCCAGTATCAGAATGCCGCTGCCCTCGCCGACAACAAATCCATCCCGCTGACTGTCGAACGGTCGAGATGCTTTTTCCGGATCATCATTTCGAGTGGAGAGCGCTTTCATGGCATTGAAGCCGGCAATACAGGTGGGGGTGATGACCGATTCCATTCCACCGGTGATCATCACATCCGCAGCCCCTCTTTGAATGATTTTAAAGGCATCCCCGACGGCGTGGGTTCCAGCGGCACAAGCCGTTGCAACCGAGGCATTCGGCCCTTTGGCGCCAAAATTGATGGCAATCATACCGGGCGCCATGTTGCCGATCATCATGGGGATAAAAAACGGGCTGACCCGTCCAGGACCTTTTTCATGAATGAGCCGGGCCGTTGATTCAAGAACCGAAAGACCACCTAGTCCACAGCCCGTCAAAACGCCTACGCGTTCTGAATTTGAACTGTCGATGGTCAGGCCGGCATCTTCCGTTGCCATGCGAGCGGCAGCCAAGGAATAAGCGATGAATCTCTCCATTCGCCTGGCTTCTTTTTTCGGCAGGTAATCTTCTGGGTGAAAGTTTTTGACTTCACCGGCAATCCGGGTTTCAAAACAGGAGGTGTCAAAACGGGTGATTTCTCCAATTCCGGATATTCCGGCGCACAATGCCGACCAGGTTTCGTCCTTGCCGATTCCTACCGGCGTTACCAGACCTACACCAGTTATCACAACCCTTCTGTTCAATGAATCCTCCTTTATTTCAGCGAATTCAGTTGCCGTTCATTCGATTTCACAAAAAAATCAGTGCGAATTGATAAAATTAATGGCATCTTTGACACGAACGATTTTTTCAGCCGCTTCATCGGATATTTCGATATCGAATTCTTCTTCCATGGACATGATGAGTTCCACCAGATCCAGAGAATCTGCGCCAAGATCATCTACAAAAGAAGCCTCGGGAACAACTTCGCTCAGATCGACGCCAAGCTTTTCAGCAATGATTTTTTTGACCTTATCTTCAACAGACATGAAATCCTCCTTGCGTATTGAAATGCGACAGCAACCTATCCGCTTGCCGTGCTATTTTTTGATTCCTAAACAGGGTAATAAATTAAGGTGTAAGGTAACTCACAATCTACATATACATGCCGCCGCTGACATGAATCACCTGTCCGGTGACATAGGAAGCGGATTCCGATGCCAAAAATGCGACCACGGACGTTACATCCTGCGGTTTCCCGAATCGGCCCAGCGGAATCTGCTGCAGCATGGCTTCCTTGTTTTTTTCCGTAAGTACTTCGGTCATATCCGTTTCAATATAGCCTGGAGCGATTGCATTCACGGTGATATGACGCGATGCCAGTTCTTTGGCGACCGCTTTGGTGAGTCCGATCATCCCGGCTTTAGAAGCGGAATAATTGGCCTGTCCAGAATTTCCCGTGACCCCGACTACGGATGTGATGTTGATGATCCTGCCGGAATGCTGTTTGATCATGGTTTTTGCGGCAATTTTGGTACAGAGAAACGCACCTTTGAGGTTGACATCCAGGACAGTGTTCCAGTCGGATTCTTTCATTCTTACCAGAAGCCCGTCACGGGTCAAACCGGCGTTGTTGATCAGTACATCGATCCGACCGGTTTCAGAAAGAACTCTTTGAAAAAAATCCATTACAGCAGATTCAGAGGAAATATCTGCACAAATGCCGACCGCAGACCCACCGGCCGTTTTGACCATTTCTTCGGTTTCAGCAGCGGCTTGATTATCGGAAGCATAATTGAAGTAAATCATTGTGTCAGGTCCGGATAGCGCAGTACAGATTGCTCTGCCGATTCCTCTGGAGCCTCCGGTAACGATGATGGTTTGTTTTTCAGAACGGGCGGTCACGACTGTTTCTGTTTCCTTGTGTTTTTTCGTGTGGTGGTGAAATGAATCGGCAGTCTATTTTTCATTTTGAAAAATGATCGCACTGATCTTATCCATATCTCGAATTGTATCTCCACAGGCAAACGGAAGCATCCGGCAGGAAATGGATTCCAGAAAATTCGACATATCCGTCGAAGAAAACAAACCATTTCCCATGAGAATTTTCAGCATGTTTCGATACACCAGCTCGGCAACTTCAGCGGCAAAAATTCGAGATGCCGCCTGAATTTTCAGGCTTTTGGGATCATTGTCGTTTTCGATGCCGGCAGCTTTACGGGCAAGGCTGGCTCCGATTTCGACATAGGTCATCATGTCTGCCAAACAGAACATGACATGCTGGCTTCGGGTCAACTGTTTTTCATGGGCCAGAAGAATCGTTCGGTTCAATGCCTGCGCCGCCAGTCCATAATACCGACAACCCACCTGATCGTTTTTCTGATGCAGGGCTTCCATTTCTTCTGCAATGGATCGGTAGAATGCACCTTTGGTTTTCCACGTTTTTTTCCAGCGGAACATGCCGATGATATTCTGAAGAATCTCGCTGGTGCCTTCGTAAATACAGGTGATTCGAACATCTCTTTTTATTTTTTCAACCCCGAATTCCGTGATATATCCATAGCCGCCGAGTGCTTGGATGGCATCGTCTGCAGCACGGTTGGCGGTTTCCGAGGCAAACAGCTTGGCGATGGCACCTTCGACTTGAAGATCCGTATCACCGCTGTCGATTCTCAGGGCGACTTCATCCAGATAACAGGAAGCCGCTTCAAATCGGACAATGTGCGGCACGATGAGTTTGTGGGTATAGCCCTGCTTTTCAGACAACGGCGAGCCGAACTGAATTCGGTCTCTGGCATAAGGGATGGCGATGGAAAGAGCTGCCTCTCCAGCACCGAGTGCCATGGCGGCCACCATCAACCGGGTATATCCAAAAACCGAATTGGCCTGTTTCAAACCTTGGCCCGGTATTCCGCCGACGAGATTTTCAGCGGGCACGAAGACATCGGTAAATGTAAGCGGAGAGGTATTGGATGCTCGGATACCGTGTTTTTCTTCGCCTTTGCCCTGAACGAATCCGGGAGTTCCTTTTTCAACGACAAAAAACGACGGACCATCGGGTGTTACAGCCAAAACCGTGACAAAATCCGCATATCCGCCGGTGGAAATAAACTGTTTGGTACCGTTGATCCGATATCCGGTTACCGATCCGGAATCATCGCAAACCGGGTCTGCCTTGGTTTTCAGGGAAGCCAGATTGCTGCCGGCATTGGGCTCCGTTACGGCATAGGCCACCAGTGAACGGCCTTCGGCAATGGCACCCAGCCATTTCTCCTTCTGTGCGTCAGTGCCGCCGACGATCAGCGGGTCGGAACCGAGCTGAATGGCAAAAAAAGCGGTGGCCACACCAAGGCAGATACCGGCCATTTCACGGGTCAGGGCGCAGCAATCTCTGGCGCCGCCGCTCATGCCGCCGTAAGCTTCGGGAATAAAGAGCAGTTGAAGGCCGATATCCGGACCCAGCATCGTTCGGATGATATCTTCCGGAAATATTTCGTTGCGGTCGAATTCGAGAATGTTTTCTCGGGTTAAAAGCCGTGCCTTTATCTTAGGAACGACATCGAGGACCATCTGTCTGGATTCGTCATCCAGGCCATATAGCTGATTGCTGGATTCATGCACTGAAGCGAACATCCGTTATCAATCCTCTTTACCTTCGGTAACCTGTTTACCTTTATATTGGCCACAATTCGGGCAGACATGATGAGGAAGTTTGGCTTCACCACATTCTGGGCAGGTGGACAGGCTCGGTGCTTCAAGATTCTGATGAGACCGCCGCATATCGCGTTTTGACTTGGATGTTTTGTGTTTTGGAACGGCCATGAGTA
>CAYQKZ010000028.1:9874-19248 GCA_964418135.1 uncultured Desulfobacterales bacterium | reverse complement strand
CGGAAATGAAACAACAGGGGCTGATTAACCGGCTCGAAAACATTGCTGTTCGAAGTATCGACATTGCCGACAGCGGAATGGATGGACGTGACGTATATATCACCGTGCTTTTTACCGCCAATCTTCTCGACTACACGGTGGAAGAAAGCAGCGGAAAAGTGATTAAAGGAGACAACACGGAGCCTGTGAAATTCGAGGAATTCTGGACATTCGCCCGACCCATGGATTCAACGATGTGGAAACTGGAAGGAATCAAGATCAGATAACCTGAAAAAGCTTAACAAATGTACTTGAAAAAACCACGGATTGTGTTAATTTACCGGTATCGAATAACCATAATTTCAGGAGGTGTTTTATGCAGACTTACTCATTTGAAACGACTCAGGCCCAAGCACAGGTCCAGGTCAATCAGTTCATCCGAAGCGTTTACAACTGGATGGCAGCCGGGCTGGCACTGACGGGTGTCGTGGCAATGTATGTTGCCAACAGCGAAACCCTGATTCGCATGATTTTCACGAATCAGCTTCTGTTTTTCGGGTTGATTATCGGCGAGCTGGCGCTTGTGTTTTCACTGAGTGCCCGCATCCAGAAGATTAAGGCCTCGACAGCCACCGGCATGTTCCTGCTGTATTCGGCATTGAACGGTCTGACGTTGTCGTCAATATTTCTGGTCTACACCCAATCATCTGTGGCTTCCGTATTTTTCATCTGTGCCGCTACGTTCGGCGCATGCAGTCTGTATGGCATGAGTACCCAGCGGGATCTAACGTCCATGGGCAGCTTTATGGCCATGGGACTGATCGGAATCGTGATCGCATCGCTTGTCAACATGTTCATTCAAAGCTCCGGCATGAGCATGATCATCAGCTATATCGGTGTCATCGTTTTTGTGGGACTGACTGCATACGACACCCAGAAACTAAAAATGATGGCACTGTCTCAACCGGCCGGTCTGGATACCGGTGTTGTCCGAAAAGGCACCATCATGGGTGCCCTCACCCTGTATCTGGATTTCATCAACCTCTTCCTGATGCTGCTCAGAATTCTGGGAGACAGAAAGTAATATCCATTGACATTGTCGGGGGCGGAGATACATTCCGCCCCCGATTATTCAATTTTTTCCAATCGTAACCCGAACTATTTCCGCTATCTCTTCAGCGAACATCCGGGTTTCTTTTTTGGATGGCCCCTCCACCATAACCCGACACAACGGCTGGGTACCTGAATACCGAACCAGAACTCTTCCTTCATCTCCGAGCCGGGTTTCCACCTGACCGATCATATCCTGGATTTCTGCAACTGTCTCGATATCGGGTTTTTCATTTACCGGAATATTGATCAATATCTGCGGGAAGACGTTCATGACGGCGGCCAGTTCCGAAAGCGGCCGACCTGCCGACCGCATGGCCTCGATGATCTGAAGCGCGGTCAGAATACCGTCTCCGGTGGTGTGCCGATCCAGATACAAGGTATGTCCGGAGTCTTCTCCCCCGAGGACGGCCCCTTCGGATTTCATCATCTCCATGACATGGCGGTCTCCCACCTGTGCCAGAAAAAGCTGTATCCCCTCTTTCTTCAAAACTTGCTTCAGCCCCATATTGCTCATCACGGTTCCCACCACCCGGTTGCCGGTCAGCCTGCCGGACCGCTTCATATGAACGGCACACAAGGCCAAAGCCTGGTCTCCAGTCAACACCTTTCCGGATTCGTCAACCGCAATCACCCGGTCGCCATCGCCGTCAAAGGCAAAACCGGCATGGGCTTTATGCGCCACAACCGCTTTCCGAAGCGATTCGGGATGCTGAGAGCCGCATCCGGCATTGATGTTGACACCGTCCGGTTTATCGGACAATACGAATATCTCGGCACCCAGTCGTGAAAACACCTCGGGAGCCGCCTGAAACGTGGCCCCATGAGAGCAGTCCAGGACGATGCGAAGCCCATCCAGGGTCAAATCGGGAACCGTATTCACCAGGAAATCGCCATAATACTCCAGCGTGTCCATGATGACATCGCAGCGTCCGACCTTATCAAAAGGTGAACCGTGCTTCAATTCCTTCAGAATCCGTTTTTCGAGTTTCGATTCCACAGATTCCGAAAGCTTGAATCCCTTTCCGTCAAACACCTTGATACCATTGTCTGCATACGGATTGTGAGAAGCCGAGACAACGATACCGGCGCTAGCGCCCAGTTTGGCGGCAATGGCGGCAACGCCCGGTGTGGGCAGCACCCCGCAAAGACAGGCATCGGCTCCCATGGCACAGAGGCCGGCAGCCAGCCCGCATTCCAGCATATCGCCGGAGAGCCGGGTATCCTTTCCAATAATGACCCGTGTTGATGCATCGGTTTTAAAAAAAGCGGCAATGGCCCGGCCGACGGCAACGGCCATTTCCGGTGTCATGGGATGGTGATTGGCTACCCCGCGGATGCCGTCTGTTCCAAACAATCTTTCCATTCGTGATTCCTTATTCTCCTGTAATAACCGTTGTCAGCGATGGAAATATCTCCATGGCTTCCTTCTCGACATGATCGATGATACCTTGCAGCCAGGCAGTGCCGGATTCTTTATGTTTCTGCTGAATTCCCTGAATTACGGATAAATATGTCCTGCCGTTTTCGTGGATTCCTTTATGAACGGCGTCTATGAAAATATCCCGAAAATCGGTATTCCCCTGCCATGTCTTATGAATCAGAAACAACCTGTCGAGCTGAGAGCAGTTATTGAACACCTCATGTTGACGTATGGCCTGGACAGTCTGCGGTGTTCCGGAAACAGACAGCCCCCGACAATAAGCCAACAACCTGGCAATACGTTCCTGAATAGCCGTCTGAAGCGTCTCTGTGAGCCCGTCATACAGTTCCTGCGGGAAATCCATGCCCACAAACTCGGACCGGATATGAATATACCACTGCCGCAGAGCCATCAGGCCGGCGATATAATGGATGTTGTTGACCAGAATTCGCTTAAGGGTCAGATGCATGCCGCGGGTATAGGGTACATTGGCACTTCTGGCACCCCCTTCCTGAATCAGCCGGTCGGGCCGCAACTCATCCTTTCGGCATATCGAGCCTGCTGCCAGCACGGTTCCGTACGTCAGTCGGCAGGGTCCGACCAGCCCCCCCTGCCCTCCCAGAAAAATGGGATTCTGGTTGAGCATGACACCGCGGGGTACGTCTCCGATCAACGAGGGGGTGGCCTTGTCCTGATTGGGCGTAAAATTGAAATGAATATACGAACTGCCCACTTCGCTGTGATTTTTTCGGCTGGTTCCACCGGCCATCAGGCAGTCGCAAAAATTGATCAAACTGCCGAGTGTAACGAAGGGAAAAAGAATGGTCTGTTTCAGGGCAACCGCATGCGCACCGCTGGCCTGTTCTTCCAGAATGGTTCCTTCCCGGACATGGGCGCCATACCCCATGACCACATCATCCAGAAAAACCGCCTTACGGAAAAATCCGCCTTTCAGTTCCACCCGCGGGCCGATATAGCAGTTCTCCACCGTAACCGGCCCTTCATACCCCAGTTTTACCCCCGGAAGAACGAGGGTTTTATCCCCATAAATCCGACATCCGGGATAGAAGATGACCCCATCCCCTGAAATCCGTTTCAGATCGACTTCCTCTCCGATATCCACGGTTTCGGGATTATGAATTTTAACACCTTTTTCCATTAACTGATGCATCTTCGAAGTCATTTATAAACCTCATTATATGCGTAGTGGGCGAAATTAGAGCCACGGCCTGAAGTCGTTATAGACATTATGAAAATTCATTTTTGAAGTTTAACATTGAATCATTTTTCATGGGGTATTGCAAACAAATCCGGAAAAGGGGTATATAGCGCCATCATCAACCAATTTCAAAGAAGAATTGTGATCCGATTGAAAAAATTTTCTCCGATTGCCGTGGTGTCGATGGCCGGTATTTTTCCGGATGCTGACACATTGAATATTTTCTGGCGTAATATCGTCGAAAAAATGGATGCCTGCCGGGATATTCCCGAAAGCCGATGGGTGGCGCATCCATCGGAAATGGTATCTCCCCTTCCCGCTCCCGATAAAGCCTTTCACCGCCGGGGTTGTTTTATCAAAGATTTTCATTTCGATGCCCAGGGATTCGCTATTTCCGCAGACCGATTGCAATCGCTCGATCCGGTACATCACCTGGTCCTTCATGCCGGCAAACAGGCTTTTTC
This sequence comes from uncultured Desulfobacterales bacterium, assembly GCA_964418135.1. GTDB lineage: Bacteria > Desulfobacterota > Desulfobacteria > Desulfobacterales > Desulfatirhabdiaceae > RAAP-1. The sequence goes on along the minus strand of CAYQKZ010000028.1, from coordinate 15,053 downwards.
ATCATTTCAGTCCGATACCATCGAGAAAGCTCGCATCGGTGTGATTCTTGCGGCCATTGCACTGCCGACAGAGTCTTCCTCCCGCCTGGCCCAGGAGATTCTCGGTGAAGCTTTTAAAAATGCCCTGTTTCAAAATAAACCGGATCATGTATCTTCTCTGACGTTCAATCGATGTCTGGCCGGCCAGGCTACGGCCCTTCCCGCTGCCATTCTGGCGCAGGCATTGGGAATCGGCGGCCCGGCCTTTACCCTGGATGCCGCCTGCGCTTCCTCCCTCTATGCCGTCAAACTGGCTTGCGACATGCTGGCCGATCATCGCTGCGATGCCGTGCTGGCCGGCGGCGTATCCCGTCCCGACTGTCTGTATACACAAGTGGGTTTCAGCCAGTTGCGGGCCTTATCCGTATCCGGAAGATGCTCCCCGTTCGACGCCCATGCAGACGGACTGGTGGTTGGGGAGGGTGCCGGAATTCTCGTTCTAAAGCGCCTCGATGATGCACTGAAAGACGGTGATACCATTTTCGGCGTCATCCGGGGCATCGGACTTTCCAACGACATGCGCGGCAACCTGCTGGCCCCGGATACCGAAGGTCAGTTGCGGGCCATGCAGGCAGCCTATCAATCTGCCGGCTGGAGTCCGGACGACGTGGACATCATCGAGTGTCATGGTGCCGGAACACCGGTCGGGGATGCCACCGAACTGCAAAGCCTGAAACTGCTGTGGGAAAACACCGGATCAGCCCCCACCCGTTGCCCCATCGGCTCTATCAAATCCAACATCGGGCATCTGCTGACCGCAGCCGGAGCTGCCGGACTCATCAAAATCCTTCTGGCCATCCGGCATCAGACCCTGCCGCCATCCCTGAATTTTTCCGCTGCCGCCGAAAACAGTCCGCTGCATGGCAGTCCGTTCCACGTCCAGACTCAGCCGGAGCCCTGGCACCGCAGAAATCCCGACATCCCCCGGCGTGCGGCCGTCAGCGCTTTCGGATTCGGCGGTATCAACGGTCATGTGCTTTTGGAAGAATGGGCACCGGAACGATTGGAACTGGAGAATGCATCCGTTGCGGTATCCCATACCGTAGAACGCCCGGCGCTGGATATTGCCGTAGTCGGCATGGATGCCTGTTTTGGCGGTCTTCAAAATTTACGGGCGTTTCAGGAAGCGGTTCTGTCCGGCAAATCCGGTATTCAACAGCGCCCTGAACAGCGATGGAAAGGCTGTGATGCCGTTGCCGCCGCTTTGCTGGATATAACGGATCTTCCGGGTGGATTCATCGCGGACATCACTCTTGAACTGAACGATTTGCGTGTTCCACCCAATGAAATTCCAGATATTCTGCTTCAGCATCTTCTCATGCTCCAGGTTGCCCGAAGGGCCATGACCAATGCCGGATATCCGTCACGAAAGCTTCGTCCCCGCATGGGGGCCATCATCGGTATGGGCTTCGATATGGAGGCAACCGATTACCATGTCCGGTGGAGCCTCGGCAAGAACCACGCGGAATGGCTGCAACAGGCGGGTCTTTCTCTGGATGACACGCGAAAAGATGCCTGGCTGACATCCCTCAAAAATGATTTCGGTCCGGCACTGAACGCTCCCCGAACGCTGGGGGCTCTGGCCGGAATCATTGCCAGCCGGGTCGCACGGGAATTCGGTCTGGGAGCCCCCAGTTTTACGGTTTCCGCAGATACCGCATCGGGCATCGGCGCTCTGGAGATTGCGGCACGTATGCTTCAGAACAACGAAGCCGAGGCCATGCTGGTCGGTGCTGTGGACATGACAGGTGATGTACGCAGCATCCTGGTGGCAAACGGCATCGCTCCTTTTTCTCCATCCGGCAGCATCCGCCCCTTTGACAGCTCGGCAGACGGCACCCTTCCGGGAGAAGGCGCAGCCGCATTGATTCTAAAGAGACGAGATCAGGCCATGGCCGACGGAGATCGTATCTATGCCGTCATCAAAGGATTGGGCTTTGCCTGTGCCGAATCTCCGAATGACATCAATGCTTACACCCGCTCCCTGCAGATGAGTTTGGATGAAGCCGGCATTTCACCATCAACCATCAGTTTCTATGAAACCCATGGCAGCAGCCGGCCGGAAGCGGACAATCTCGAAGCAAAGGCCATGAACGCCGTTTTTCAAGATACATCGGCCTGTATTGCGGTCGGCTCCGTTCAATCCATCATCGGCCATACCGGTGCCGCCGCCGGACTGGCATCCCTGGTCAAAACCTGTCTGTGCCTGTATCAGGAAATTCTTCCCCCATTGGTCGGCTATACCCGACCATCCAACGACCCGTGCTGGGGCCCGCATTTTCATTTCCCGGCCTTTCCCCAGTACTGGACCAGAAACCGCCAGGATGGTCCTCACAGAGCCTGCTGCGCCTCTTTTTCATCTATCGGCGCCTGCGGGCATGTCGTTCTGGAAAGTCATGAAACAGAAATCAGGGAGCAGGTATCAGAGGGCAGGTATCACGAGACAGGAATTGATTTTCTGCCCCCTGCCCCCTGCCCCCTGCCCCCTCATTCCTGTGCCCTCATTTCCGACCTGGAACGAAAAAGGCCCCTTGGACTGAACGGCAGTGCCCTGTTTATCGTTGAAGGAATGGACAAAGAATCCGTGATTGCCGGCCTGAAACAACTGGCGCGGCACATTCAGCATGAACCGGCACCGATCGAACAGGCTGCCCGATCGTGGTTGAAACACCATCCCTTATCTGTGCAGAATCAATTGGCTGTCAGTCTGATCGCGGAAACACCCGAACTGCTCACTGCACTGCTTGTCGAAGCGCAGGAAGTCGTGTTGACCGAAACCCACCGGCGCATCAGCGGCCGGTCCGGGCTGGCTTATTCGCCCCGTCCCATGGGCGGATCGGGAGAAATCGCCTTTGTATTTCCCGGTTCCGGAAATCATTATGTGGGCATGGGAAGAACCCTGGGGGTTACCTGGCCTGAAATTCTACGCAGGATGGACGCCCAAACCGTGGCACTGAAAATCCAGATGGTGCCATCTGCTTATGTTCCTTTCAGACAATCCTGGGATGCCGGATGGGAAGCCGACGCCACAAGCGCCATTTCAGCCGACTCTCTGATCCCCATTTACGGCCAGGTGGTTTACGGCAGTCTCATGACCCGTCTGATCCAATCGTTTGGAATCAACCCTGACGCCGTAATCGGTTACAGTCTGGGGGAAACCGCCGGCCTGTTCGCTCTCGGCGCCTGGCCGGATCGCGGAGAAATGCTGCGTCGACTGGCACAAAGCCCTCTGTTTCAAACAGAATTGACTGGCCCCTGCAATGCGGCCAGAAAAGCCTGGCATATTGCACCCGATACCCCTTTCACCTGGAAGGTTGCAGCCGTCAACCGGCCGTCGGAAGCCGTCACCGGCGTGCTGCCGTTGTTTCCACTTGCCCGGCTGCTGATCGTCAACACACCTGATGAATGCGTCATCGGCGGCCACCAGCCGGATATCGATGGTGTTATCGCCGCATTGAAATGCGAAGCTGTTTATCTGGACGGGGTCGTGACGGTTCACTGCGATGCCGCTGTTCCGGTTCGTAAAGCCTACCGCAACCTCCACCGGTTTCCAACCGTTCAGCCTTCGGATATTCGGTTCTACAGCTGCGCACTGAACCGCGCCTATTCCCTGAATACGGAAAGCGCGGCAGATTCCATCACCCCGCAGGCCTTATCGGGATTCAATTTTCCTGCAACCATTCATCAGGCCTATACAGATGGTATCCGCATTTTCCTGGAAATGGGCCCCCACTCTAGCTGCACCCGGATGATCCCCCGCATCCTGGAGGATCGCCCGCATCTGGCGCTTTCAGCCGGGTCCCGCGGAGAAGACGAAATGTTCTCCATCCTGAAGCTGCTGGGAACATTGGCTGCAGAACGGATTGCCATCGATCTGGAATTTCTCTACGGCCAATCGGCATATCCCGATCCCGCCCAAACAGCAGGCCGCAGGCAGATCATCCAAACCGGCGGCAATCCCTTCCATCCGCAATTTCCACAGGTGGCTGCTGCAGACATGATGGCAACTCCGATTCTGTATTCCCCGGACATCGTGGATGCCGTTGTCCGGAATGCCACCGCCACCGCTGACGCCCACAATGCATTTCTCAATTTTTCGAATACCATGATCCGGGATTTTGGAGATGGTTTTGCCCTGCAGACCCAGCTTATCCAGCATCAAGTGATGTTCCCGGAATCCGGCCGGGGCAACCGGCCGGTCGTCTCCTCAATCCATCCAACGATTTTCCGGTCGGTCACAGATACATACCAACCCGTCAGTCACGATTTTCCTCAGCCCCCTCTCCTCGCTTATCCCCGCTTCCTTTGCATGGAATTTGCCATTGGATCGGTGGAAAAAGTTCTGGGGCCGGAATTTGCCCAGGTCGATACCTATCCAGCCAGAGTCAGACTTCCCGATGACCCCCTGATGCTCGTGGACCGCATCCTGAGTGTAACCGGTGAAAAAGGCTCCCTTGGACCAGGACGGGTGGTGACGGAGCATGACGTGCTTCCCGGCGCCTGGTATCTGGACGGCGGTCACGCTCCGGTGTGCATTTCCGTTGAAGCCGGTCAGGCGGATTTATTTCTCTGCGCCTATCTGGGCATCGATCTTCAGGTAAAGGGACAGCGGACTTACCGCCTGCTGGATGCAGCGGTGCAGTTTCATCGCGGGCTTCCAGCACCGGGAGATGTCATCCGCTATGAAATCGACATCGAACGATTCGTCCGTCAAGGGGAAACGTGGCTTTTCTTTTTTCATTTCCAAGGATTTATCGGAAACGAACTCTTGATCACCATGGAAAATGGATGTGCCGGTTTTTTCACCGATACGGAAGTCCGAAATTCCGGCGGCATCATTCTTACGGACTCGGAGCTTCAACCGGCGCCGGGGATAATCCCATCGGACTGGAAACATCTGGTTCCCCGATCCGTAGAAACATTTTCGGACAGCCAGGTGGCTGCCTTGCGATCCGGCAATCCTGCCGCCTGTTTTGGAGCGCATTTTAACGGTTTGACTCTTTCGGAGAACCTTCGGCTCCCCGGCGGCCGCATGCGCCTGATCGACCGGATATTGACCCTGGACCCAAGCGGCGGACGCTACGGACTGGGAATGATTCAGGCTCAGGCCGATATCCATCCGGATGATTGGTTTTTAACC
>CAYQKZ010000028.1:0-9864 GCA_964418135.1 uncultured Desulfobacterales bacterium | reverse complement strand
TGCTGCGCCCACACCCTTCGGGTGTTCATCCAGCATATGGGGTGGGTGACGGACAAACCCGACGTCTGCTATGAACCGGTGATCGGGGTCAAAAGTATTCTGAAATGCCGAGGACCGGTGACACCCCACACCCGACATGTGGTGTATCAGGTGGACATCCGCGAACTGGGATATGAACCCGAACCTTATGTGATCGCCGATGCCCACATGTTTGCGGACGGCCGGCACATTGTCATGTTCCGGAATATTTCTCTGAAAATGACCGGCATCACACGAACGGAAATTGAATCTTTCTGGGATAAAGGGGGCATCAAGAACAGGGGCTTTGGCCGGGAGCAGATTCTGGCTCTGGCCATCGGCAAACCGTCGGATGCCTTCGGCGAAACCTTTCGGGCTTTTGACGAAGATCGATTTCTGGCACGGTTGCCAGGGCCGCCTTTTCTGTTTGTCGATCGCATTGTTCAGACAGAACCGCCGGCATTTGTACTGAAGCCGGGCGGCTGGATCGAGGCGGAATACCATATTTCGCCTTCAGACTGGTATTTTTCGGCAGACCGGTCCGGCAGTATGCCCTATGCCATCCTTCTGGAAATTGCACTTCAACCTTGCGGCTGGCTGGCGGCTTATGCTGGTTCGGCTCTCACCAGTCCGAAGGATCTGCGGTTTCGCAATCTGGGCGGCAGCGGCCGAATCCATCGGGATATTTTCCCCCGGTCCGAGAAGCTGACCATGCGATGCCGATTGACCCAGGTATCCGCTGCCGGAGACATGATCATCGAATCCTTCGACTTTTCCGTGGCATCGGCGGATGACGTGATCTATGACGGAGAAACCACATTCGGTTTTTTTACGCAGACAGCCTTGACTCAACAAAAAGGTCTCTCCAAAGTTGACGACAGACGGTATCAACCCGATGAAAACCCGGAAAGTGCATGGCGGAGATATCCATTGGACGATTTACCGCCGTTTTTACCTGAACCAGACGTCGAACCCTCACCGGTTCGACAGTTGACGATGCCCGGCCGGGCTGTTCGCATGATGGATGTCATCGAACGGTATGAACCCCAGGGCGGCCCCTCGGGTTTGGGATACATCCAGGGATCGAAAAAAGTCAATCCCGATGAGTGGTTTTTCAAAGCGCATTTTTACCAGGACCCGGTCTGGCCCGGTTCTCTGGGGATCGAAGCGTTCATGCAATTGTTGAAGTTAATTGCGATCGACAAATGGCCTCAACTGGTTTCCTGTCACCGGTTTTCATTGGTTACCGCAATCCAGCACACCTGGACTTACCGGGGACAGGTGACACCCGGAAACAATCACGTGATGGTGGAAGCAACCGTCACCCATATCGAAGAAACACCGCATCCGATGATCATCGCCAATGGGTTTCTCAGCGTGGATGGCTTGACGATTTATGAAATGAAACAGTTCGGCCTCCGGCTGATGCCGATATCGTGATTAACTTAATGTATTTTTAGACAGAAATCGCCTTAACTCTCGTTGCAGTGAATAATTATGGTAGATTTATGAAATTCAATACCGTTTATCTGGACAGCATTGGCTATGAGCTGGCACCGAACGTTCTGACATCCGATGATATCGAAAACCGTCTGGAGCCGCTTTACCAGGCGCTTCATTTCCAGAAAGGCCAGCTTGAAATGATTACCGGTATCCGCGAACGCCGATACTGGGATCCGGGATTCCCAATGTACGAAGGCGCGACACGGGCCGGCCAAAAAGCGCTTCAGGCATCTGGTATTTCTCCGGATCGGATCGGCATGCTGGTCTACGGCGGTGTCTGTCGGGATCAGCTCGAACCGGCCACGGCCTGCGCTGTAGGCCATGAACTGGGGGTGGGCCCCGGAACGATGATCCACGATGTTTCCAATGCCTGTCTGGGTGTATTGAACGGGATACTCCTGGTCGCCAGCGCCATCGAACTGGGTCAGATTCAGGCCGGGATGGTGGTATCGTGCGAATCGAGTCGGCAGATCATGGATCTGAGCATTCAGCGCATGCTGGAAACCCGAAATATGGAAATTTTCCGGAAAACCGTGGCCACCCTGACCGGCGGGTCCGGTGCCATTGCCGTCATTCTGACCCATGCAACGCTATCCAGCAGGGGGCATCGTCTGTTGGGCGGAACCATCCGAAACGCAGTACAGCATCATGCGTTGTGCCGCTGGGGACCGGATACCGGAATTCCGGCCACCCTGCCCCAGATCATGGAAACCGATTCGGTCGGTGTGCTTCAGCACGGCGTGGCGCTGGGGGTCGAGACCTATCGGGTATTCAAGGAAGAGATGCAGTGGCCAGCCGATAAACCCGATAAAATCATCTGTCACCAGGTCGGTGCGACACATCAAAAAACCATCCTGGATGCAGTGGGGATTTCCAGAGAGAAAGACTTTATCACCTATCCGTTTCTGGGAAATATCGGAACGGTTTCCCTGCCGATCACCGCCGCCATTGCATCGGAACGCGGTTTTCTGGAAAAAGCCGATCTGGTCGGTTTCTTCGGCATCGGCAGCGGTTTGAACTGCATGATGCTCGGCGTGGAATGGTAAGGATATCATGAAGCATTCAACACAGACAATCGACATGACCGGACTGCACGACCTGTATCCGTTTTCATCGCATTTTCTGGAAATCGACGGGTTGCGTTACCATTATCTGGATGAAGGCCGGGGAGATCCGATTGTCATGGTCCACGGTAATCCCACCTGGTCGTTTTATTTTCGGAATCTCGTCCGCCGGCTTTCCGCAGATTACCGTACCATCGTTGCCGACCATATCGGATGCGGCCTGTCGGACAAACCGACCGAGGATCGATATGACTTCCGGCTGTCCAGCCGGATTCATGATCTGGAGCAACTGATCGACCATCTTGAACTGGACAGGCCCATCACCCTGATCCTTCACGACTGGGGAGGTGCGATTGGTATCGGGTATGCATTGCGCCAAACGGATCGCATCGCCCGGATCATCCTGATGAATACCGCAGCGTTTTCTCCACCGAAAGGGAAAAGCCTTCCGCTCAGGCTTCAGATCATCAAACGCATGGGATTTCTTGCCCGAATCGCTGTTCTGGGAGGCAATCTTTTCTGCCGTGCGGCCCTGGTCATGGCCGCACGAAAGCCTCTTGACCGCAATGTCCGGAAAGGACTGTGCGCCCCCTATAATTCCTGGAACAATCGTCTGGCCACCCTGAAGTTCGTGGAAGATATCCCGCTGGTTCCCTCCGACCCGAGCTACCCGCTTCTCCAGTGGATGGACCATCATCTGAACCGATTGACCCCGATCCCCATGATGATTCTATGGGGAATGCACGATTTTGTTTTCGATGCGGATTATCTGGCGGAATGGCAGCGTCGGTTCCCGCAGGCCCGGATTCTTCGGTATCCGGATGCCGGCCACTATCTCCTGGAGGATGAGCCGGATAGAACATTTTATGAAATTTTAAACTTCTTGAAAAGTCCGGAATCATGTTGTAACCTTCCGAACCTTTGATCACTTGTCAGGACAACCCGGGTTCACGACCATTCACTTACATAACGGTTTCCAGGATGACACAATCACTTCAACCCAAATCCGATTCCAAACTGATGAATATCGCTTCTCACCTGACTCAGATGGCAAAACTTCAGCCATATAAACGGGCTGTGGTCTATCCTTCCGGAAGAGATGAGGATGGTCGCGTCACCTATTCCCAATTGACTTTCAGACAACTGGATATGGAATCCGACTGCCTGGCGCATGGTCTGGAATCCATCGGCATTGGCCGTGGAATCCGCACGGTTCTGATGGTGCCGCCGAGCCTGAATTTTTTTACGCTGACGTTTGCCCTGTTCAAAACCGGAGCCATTCCGGTGGTCGTGGATCCAGGCATGGGAATTCAGCGGATGCTTGCCTGCCTGAAAGGCAGCAAACCCGAAGCGTTTATCGGAATTCCCAAAGCCCATGCTTTTCGAGTGATGCATCCGACCAGTTTCCGTACGGTCAGAACCTGCATTACTGTTGGAACTCGTTGGTTCTGGGGGGGGCATGCCCTGAAAAATCTCCGTCTGACCCCCTGGCAGCCTTTTCCCGTGGTCACCACACTCAAAGACGAAACCGCTGCCATCCTGTTTACCACCGGCAGCACGGGTCCGGCCAAAGGTGCTGTCTATACACACGGCAATTTCGATGCCCAGATCCGCCATATCCAGTCTCATTTTCAGATATCCGAAGACGAAATCGATCTGCCGACATTTCCTCTCTTTTCTCTGTTCGACCCTGCACTGGGCATGACAGCCATCATTCCGGACATGGATCCCACGCAGCCCGCCAATGTGGACCCGGAACAGATCATCGAAGCCATCATCAATCAGGGCGTTACCAATATGTTCGCCTCTCCGGCGCTGCTGGACCGGGTCGGAAGCTTTGGCAAGCAATCCGAAATCAAGCTGCCTTCACTCAAACGCGTGGTCTCGGCCGGGGCGCCGGTATCTCCGGCCAATATCGATCAGTTCTGCCACCTGCTCTGTGACGATGCTGAAGTCCATACCCCTTACGGGGCCACCGAAGCGGTTCCGATTCTGTGCATTTCCAGCCGGGAAATTCTCTCTGCAACCCGGCAACTATCCGAAAAAGGATATGGGATATGCGTGGGCCGGCCTATTGACGACATCCAGGTTCGCATCATCAAGATTACGGATACCCCCATTGTTAGATGGAGCGACGAACTGGTCCTGCCGCCGGCGGAAATCGGCGAAATCACCGTCAAAGGTGATCTGGTCACCCAGAGTTATTTTGAAAACCATGAAGCGGACAGCCTGGCCAAAATTCGAGACGGCAAAGAAATCTGGCACAGAATGGGAGATCTGGGATGGGCCGATACCAAAGGACGCATATGGTTCTGCGGCAGAAAAAACCATCGGGTTCAGACGCCGACCGGCGCTCTCTACTCCATCCCCTGCGAAGCCATTTTCAACAACCATCCCAACGTGCTGCGAAGTGCGCTGGTAGGTATCGGCAAACCGCCCAATCAAAAACCAGTGATTATCATTCAGCCCCGGGAATTGGGTTCCTCCTATGAAAAGGAGTTGAAACGGGAGTTGCTGAATATGGCATCCAAAAATCTGCTGGTCAAAGATATCGATACCATTCTCTTTCATGAGGACTTTCCGGTGGATATCCGGCACAATGCCAAAATTTATCGGGAATATCTGGCAGAGTGGGCAGAAAAGAGACTGCGGTGATGTGTTACCTGTCATCTGAAATTAACAGTATATTTAACGGAGGAATCATGAAAAAAGCGTTGAGACTCTGGACTGTACTGCTTTGCCTGTGCGGCCTTACCTTATCCACCCTGGCATTTTCCGCGGAAACGCCCTTCAGTTTCGGGTTGTTGCTGGTCGGACCCTATAATGACCGGGGATACAGTCAGGCCCATTACGAAGGTGGCAAATATGCCGAGAAAACGATTCCCGGCGTCAAAATGATCTATATCGACAAGGTCAATCCAGCGGACCGACCCGGTGTAACCATCCCCCAACTCGTGGATGATATGGTGGAAAAAGGGGTCAAGCTGGTCATCGCCAACTCCGATGACATGAAGGACGGCATTCGGGAAGCCGCGGTTCACCATCCAAACATTCATTTTCTGCATGTTTCCGGAGATGATGTGTTGACGGGTAAAGCTCCGAAAAATCTGTCCAATTTATTCGGAAAAATGGAATATGGCAAGATGATGGCCGGCTTTGCAGCTGCCATGATGTCCAAAACCGGAAAAATCGGCTATGTGGGGCCGCTGATCAATGAAGAAACCCGACGGCTGAGCGTCTCCTGCTATCTGGGGGCCAGATATGCATGGGAAACCGTATTGAAGAAAAAACCGGAAGACCTGAAATTCCAGGTAACCTGGATCGGATTCTGGTTCAACATCCCCGGTGTGACAGCCGATCCGACCCAGGTAGTTCAAAATTTTTTCAATACCGGCTGCGATGTGGTGGTTTCGGGCATCGATACCACCGAAGCCATTGTCGTGGCCCGACAAAAACGCCAGGAAGGAAAAGAAGTCTGGGCAGTTCCATATGACTATGTCGGTGCCTGTGAAGGTGCATCCGAAGCCTGTCTGGGAGTTCCCTATTTCAACTGGGGACCAGGATACACCCAGCTCATCCAAACGTCTCGTTCCGGAAACTGGAAGTCCGAATGGACATGGCTGGGACCGGACTGGAAAAATCTCAACAATTTAGACACCAGCACCATCGGATTCCAATCGGGTTCAGCCCTTTCTCCTGCTGCCAGGCAGGCACTCGATGGATTTATCGCGGATCTCGGTTCAGGCAAGATCAACCTGTTCAAAGGGCCATTGAATTACCAGGATGGCTCCGCTTATCTCAAACCTGAAGAAATCGCCACGGATCATCAGATATGGTACATGAAACAACTGCTCGAAGGCATGACGGGCCAGGGCAGCGCTAAATAAAAAAGGGTGCAGAGAGGGCGGACAGGTAAAGTATCCTGCACCCTGATATCTGCACCCTGATACCTTTTATTATGCGGATTGAACTCCACGACATCCATCGATATTTCGGCACATCCAGGGCGAATTTCGGCATCGGCCTGACCATCGAACCCGGTACCATTCATGGAATTCTCGGAGAAAACGGCGCCGGCAAAAGCACCCTGATGAAAATCATGGCCGGCATCATCCGCAAAGACCGGGGGACGATTCTGCTCAACGGCCAGCGTGCGGATTACAGCAGTCCGGATCAGGCCATGAATATGGGACTGGGCATGCTGTACCAGGACCCGCTGGATTTTCCCGCGCTGACGGTTCTCGATAATTTCATGCTCGGTCAGACAGCATCTGTCCGCATACGGAGACACCCCTTTCAACACCGGCTCATGTATTTATCGGAAAAGTTCGGTTTTTCTTTGAATCCCGATACCCATGTCAACGGTCTGACTGTCGGAGAAAGACAACAACTGGAACTGCTCAGACTGCTTGATCTGGGCATCGAGGTGCTGATTCTGGATGAACCCACAACCGGCATTTCCGATCTTCAGAAAGATATCTTGTTCAATGCCTTGAAAGCACTTGCCGCTGAAGGAAAAAGTGTTATCCTGGTTTCTCATAAACTTGAAGATGTCGAGATTCTGTGCGATCGCGTCACTGTCCTTCGTCAGGGAATCGTATCCGGAAACATGGCCCGCCCGTTTTCCACGGATGCCCTTCTGAAAATGATTTTTGGAACCCCTCCCCCACCACCCGTCCTGCCTGCGGTTTCTGTGGGAAATCCGATTCTGGTGATGGATGCAGTTTCCACAATCGGCGGCCGTTGCGGACTTCGGAACTGCAGCATTCAAATCCGTGAAGGTGAAATCATTGGCCTGGCCGGCCTGGAGGGCAGCGGTCAGGAGCAGTTTCTCCGGCTGGCCGCGGGCATCAAAAAACCCACACAAGGGGTTATTTTCCTGAATGGTATTCAGATATCCGGCAGGAATCATGATGCATTCAAAAACGAAGGGGTGGCGTTCATGCCGACGGCCCGACTCGAGGAAGGGCTGATTCCGGGCCTGAGTATTGTCGAACACACGGCCCTGCAAACCCCTGGAAAAGGACTCATGGTGCAGTGGCCGGAAGCGTTTCGGAAGACCGTCGAGCGAATCGAACAGTTTCATATCAAAGGAAAACCGGAATCTCCCGTGGAAACCCTTTCCGGAGGCAATCAGCAGCGTGTGCTGCTGTCGCTTCTGCCCGAAACGCCGCGGCTGCTGCTTTTGGAAAACCCCACCCGTGGCCTCGATGTGGAATCCACCCACTGGGTCTGGGAGCAATTGCAGATTCATCGCCGACATCAGGCCGGCATTGTATTTTCATCAACCGATCTGGATGAAATTATGATGATCGCCCATCGCATCCTTGTATTTTTCGACGGCCGCCTGATTCGGGATGTCAATACGAAAGAGACGAGTATCCATGAACTGGGAAGAGCAATTGCCGGAAAGAATTGAATGAATTTCACGTCACTTACCCATAACCGCCTGATGACGATTACCGTCAACGGGTTCATCACCCTGATCGGTATCCTGGCGTTTACGACGCTGATTCTGTTGGCAACCGGTGCGCCGCCCGTCCAGACTTATTACCACATCTTTATGGGCGCATTCGGTTCCTGGGTAAAATTCGGCCACAGCCTCAAAGCATGGATTCCCCTGACGTTATGCGCCTGCGGACTGCTCTACACATTTAAAATCGGTCTATGGAACATCGGTGTCGAGGGCCAGATGATCATGGGCGCCGTGTTTGCCACCGGAATTCTGAAATCCGGAGTTGGCTCTGAATACCCCATTCTTTTTTTATGTTTGTCTTTCATGGCCGGCCTGATCGGCGGCGCTGTCTGGGCTGTTCTGGCCGGTTTTCTGAAAACAAGATGCGGCGTCAACGAGATATTTGCCGGTCTTGGTCTGAATTTCGTGGCTCAGGGATTCATTCTGTGGCTGATTTTCGGCCCCTGGAAACAACCCGGAATTGCGTCGATGAGCGGCACAGAGACGTTTCCACAGACGCTCTGGCTGCCGCCGGCATTTGCCGTCAATGTTCCACCGATCGGCATCGTTCTATCGATTCTGTTCCTTTGCTTATCGGCATATATGCTTCGTTCCACCCGCATCGGACTCAACCTGACAGCCATCGGCAACAACCCGACCGCTTCCGTGCTGTTCGGGCTTCATCCCGATCGCTATATGCTGCTGGCCATGAGCATTGCCGGGGGGCTGGCCGGACTGGCCGGATGCATCCAGGTCGTCGGTGTTTATCATCGCCTGATTCCTTCGATATCCAGCGGATATGGGTACCTGGCCCTTCTGGTCGTGATGCTGGCTAACTTTCGTACGGGAGTGACCGCCGCTGTATCCCTGTTTTTTGCCTGTCTGAATGTGGGAAGCATCCAACTTCCCATGGTTCTTCAACTCGATTCCTCGCTGAGCGGTGTGATTCAGGGCGCGCTGGTTCTGATCACCCTGGGAGTTCACGCCTGGCGGAAAAGACAGGCCGCATTATGACAGACATGGATTCCGCCATGATTCTTGCCGGTGTTGTCGCCGGCGCCGCCCCGATCGTTCTGGCCGCTGTCGGAGAGACCATTACGGAAAAAGCCGGTTTGATCAATCTGTCTCTGGATGGTTCCATCCTGCTTTCGGCAATGACGGCTTTCGTGGTTGCATATCAGACACAGAATCTGGCTTTCGGCTTTGCCGCCGGTGCCTTGACAGGGGCAGCCGTTGCCGCCGTTATCGCGGTTTTCAGCATTTATCTGGAATTATCTCAGGTGGCCGTGGGATTCGTCCTGACCTTGATGACCCGGGATCTGGCATATTTTATAGGAAATCCCTATTCCCGGATTCATGGGCCGCAGGTACTTTCTCTGCCCGTTCCGTTTCTTGCAGACATCCCGTTTATCGGCACGGTTCTATTTCAGCATAACATGACGGTATATGGCAGTCTTCTGGTGATCGGTCTATCCTGGTGGTATATTTACCATACTTCTTTTGGTCTGAAGCTCCGATCCGTCGGCGAAAACCCTGTGGCATCATATGCCAGAGGAATCCATCCCCATCGGATTCAACTGATGCATGCCGTCATCGGCGGCCTTCTGGTCGGCCTTGCCGGCGCTGTTTTTTCTCTTTCCACCAAACCGGGATGGGGAAGACCGCAGGGGGCCGAAGGCACGGGGTGGATCGCTCTGGCACTGGTGATTTTCGGGGGGTGGAATCCGGTCAAAGCCGCAGCCGGCGCCTATCTGTTCGCCTTGCTTCAGGTCATGGGGATTTACTTTCAAGGCTGGTTTCCCTCCATCCCTGCCCAGGTCTTTC
>CAYQKZ010000027.1:0-19856 GCA_964418135.1 uncultured Desulfobacterales bacterium | reverse complement strand
GAAAACAGTCAGGGAGGTTTGTTGAATGGAAAAAAATGACCAAATTCAACCCAGGCCATTATGCGGTGCAAAAAACAGATATTCAGGATTACACTGTACCAAGGAACCGGTGGCAGGTAAACGACGTTGCTGGGCGCACGGTGGGGCTCCAGGGTCGGGCGCACCCAAGGGAAATCAAAATAGGGTGACACACGGGCATTATACGGCCGAGGCTATTGCTGAAAGAAAGATGATGAACGATTATCTAAACACTTTGAAGAATTTTCAGATTGGTATATAATCAAATCAAAAAATTAAGGGTACACTATAGGCACACCAAAATAAAAAAGGGGTTACCCACTTGGATAACCCCTTTATTTTATGGCGCGCCCGAAACGATTCGAACGTTCGACCGACGGATTCGTAGTCCGGTACTCTATCCAGCTGAGCTACGGGCGCTATTTGGTTTTTATATAGACCAACTATACCAAAATGTCAATGATAACCTGATAAGGTTTTGTGCTGAAATGAAAATCAATAAAGCTGTACATGATTCTTCATACGATCACGACAAGGTGATGGACTTGGCTATTTCCGAGGCATTTACAGCATTTCAAACAGAAGAAGTACCGGTTGGTGCTGTTCTAATTTCAGAACACGGTGTGATTCTGGCTGCAAAACACAATCAGACTGTATCACTTTCCGATCCAACTGCCCATGCAGAAATTCTGGTGCTACGTCATGCAGGCAAAATGATTCGCAACTATCGATTGTTAAACACCACCCTGTATGTTACTATAGAACCCTGTATGATGTGTATGGGGGCAATTATCCATGCTCGAGTCGGTCGACTTGTTTTTGGAGTCAGAGACCCTCGCTGGGGTGCTGCCGGATCATTGTATGATTTTTCAGCCGATATACGCCTGAACCATCGACTTGAAGTCATTTCAGGGATTCGTGAAACCGAATGCAGAGAGATAATGCAGCGTTTTTTTCGTGAAAGAAGAGATTCTTCTACGGTTAGCCCTAATCGGATATAACGAATGATGAAAATGATCATTTCCAGATGTGATTGCCCCGAGATGCCAATCTTCTTATGTGGATTATATATAGTTGAATTAACGAATAAATATAAAGCCATAACTTATAGATATATGCGTTTTCAAATAGCTAAAGGAGCGATACGTGGCAAACATTGTGATCGTTGGAACCCAATGGGGGGATGAGGGTAAAGGTAAAATTGTAGATCTGCTCGCAGATAAAGCTGATATTGTGGTAAGGTTTCAGGGGGGGAACAATGCCGGTCATACCATGGTTGTCAATGGTGAGCAGTATATCAGTCATCTGGTTCCATCTGGTATTTTGCAGAAAAAAAAATGCTATATCGGCAATGGGGTAGTTGTAGATCCGCAGGTTTTGATTGATGAAATCGATTATCTCTCCAACAAAGGAATCGATACAGGGCCGGATAAACTAAAGATCAGTGAACTAGCCCAGCTGATCATGCCTTATCATAAATTGATAGATATTGCTCGTGAATATCTGAAAGGCGATAATAAAATTGGTACAACCGGCCGGGGTATTGGCCCATGTTATGAAGACAAGATTTCCCGGAGGGGCATCCGTTTTGTTGAATTGATTGATTCGGAACTGTTTCAGGATAGACTTTTATCTTTCCTGGATGAAAAGAATTATTATCTGAAGAATTACCTTTCTACCGCTCCTTTGGACTCTCAACCGATTATCGATGCCTTCTCGGTATATGCTGAGCGACTGTTACCCTATGTTACCAATGTTTCCGTTGAACTGGACCATGCCATTTCTTCCGGCAAACAGCTTCTTTTTGAAGGCGCTCAAGGCACTCATCTGGATATTGACCATGGAACCTATCCCTATGTCACGTCTTCCAATACTGTTTCCGGCAATGCCTGCTCCGGCTCCGGCATCGGACCTGGAAAAATTACAGGAGTGATTGGAATTGTCAAGGCTTACACCACCCGTGTAGGCCAAGGGCCATTTCCGTCGGAATTGTTAGATGAAACAGGGGATCGGATTCAGCGTAAAGGTTCTGAATTTGGTGCTACCACCGGCAGGAAAAGACGCTGCGGCTGGTTGGATATGGTGGTGCTGAACAATGCAGTGCGGTTGAACGGTCTGACAAGCCTTACTATCACCAAGTTAGATGTTCTTGGCGGCTTTGATGAGATTAAAATCTGTACCGGTTATGAATATCAGGGTAACATATTGACCGATTTTCCCTCCAGCTTGAAGGTGTTGTCCCAATGCAAACCAGTATATGAAACGTTTCCTGGTTGGACAGAGGATATTTCGGAAATTCGCAGTAAAGAAAACCTTCCGTTAAATACCAGAGACTACTTAAGCCGGATTGAAGAATTGAGCTGTATATCCATAGGAATCATTTCCGTTGGTCCCGGAAGGGAGGAAACAATTGTGATCGAACACCCTTTTTCGTAAATTATTCATGAAATACCGGGTGTAAATCAACACTGTTGGTAGTTCAGGCTGCAAATAAATCAACACCAAATTCAAAACAACGAATCGCCCCAGCGATGCCCATACCCATCCGCGCCGTCTGCACAGCACTCATTCTGACAATCGTCATTGCCATCGGCATACTCGGTTCTGTGCCGCCGGTTGACAGAGATTCGCTGACGCACCATCTCTATGTCCCCAAACTCTATCTGAAACATGGGGGAATTTACGAAATTTCGGCAATCGAGTTTTCGTATTTCCCCATGAACCTGGATATGGTTTACACCATGGCACTATATTTCGGAAACGACATCCTGCCAAAATATATTCATTTTTCATTTGCGCTGTTGACAGCCTGGCTGATCTTCAGATATCTCAAATACCGGCTGAATACCCGCTATGCCTTGTTTGGCATAGTCCTCTTTCTCGCAGTTCCAATCATCGTCAAACTGTCCATCACCGCCTATGTGGACCTGGGGCTCATTTTCTTCTCCATGTTTTCACTCATCTATCTCCTTAAATGGGCGGAAAACGATTTTCAATTAAAATATCTGCTGATTTCCGCTATCGGGTGTGGGATGGGACTGGGCACAAA
The DNA here is from genome assembly GCA_964418135.1 of uncultured Desulfobacterales bacterium. Lineage (GTDB taxonomy): Bacteria > Desulfobacterota > Desulfobacteria > Desulfobacterales > Desulfatirhabdiaceae > RAAP-1. The sequence continues at coordinate 16,789 of CAYQKZ010000027.1, read as the reverse complement.
ATATAACGGATTGATTACCTTCTTTCTGATGACCCTTCTGGTTCCTTTCAGCTATGTCAGACTTTCTACCCATAAAAAAATCAGCCTGTTGACGCCATTCGGATATGCCGGTGTTTACCTGTTCGTTTCCTTGATCGTATTTTCCCCTTGGATGATTCGTAATATCATCTGGAAACAGAATCCCGTTTACCCGCTTTATGATTCCTGGTTTCATCGGAATGCACAGCCGTCATCCACATCCGTAACGGATGAGGATGACCCAATGCCGACTAAACGCATGAATCATTTTCTGATTCGAAAATTCGTCTTCCATGAACCCTGGTGGAAAACCGCACTGATTCCGGTGCGCATTTTTTTTGAAGGAAAAGACGATGAGCCGGCCTACTTCGATGGAAAATTGTCTCCGCTGATTTTTCTGCTGCCGTTTTTGGCCTTTTTCCGTATCCGAAGCAAGCCTTCTTTGTTTCAATATGAGATCCGCACGTTTTTGGCATTCTCCGTTTTTTTTCTGCTGTATGCATTCGTCACCACCGATATGCGAATCCGCTACATTGCTCCCATCATTCCTCCGCTGGTTGTCCTTTCCATCATCGGTCTGCATGATTTACTGGCATGGGTGCAGGCATTCAGCTCCCGCAATGCACGCATCTGGACCCGTACCGGTATCTGGATCGGTATACTGGCACTCTTCCCGGCCGATTATGTAATCGGTCAGTTCACTCAGGTCAAAGTCATCCCTTATTTAACAGGAAAAATCGATCGGGATGCGTATATCACGACATTCAGACCGGAATATCCGGTCATCCGGCACGCCAATCAGCATCTGCCCGAAACCGCCAGAATTCTGGCAATTTTTCTGGGGAATCGGGGATATTATTTCGACAGGGAGGTATTGTTCGATATGAAGCTGCCGATTCCCAAGGACTCCGGAACAGCCGATTCAACTCAAACCGTAGAAGGTTTATTACAGAAACAGGAGATTACGCATCTGCTGATCCGGTATGATCTTTTCGACCGCTGGATCAGCGCCTTGACAGAACGTGAGAGAGATATATTGACCCGGTTCTTTCACACCCATGCCCGCCTGCTGTTTTCAGCTAACGGGCATGGACTGTTTGCACTTGATATAATATCTGATGAAAAATAGCAAAACACAGCCCCGGAAAAATAAAACGGATATTCATCGCCCAAAGCGTCATACGACCATTGATCCATGCGTATTAGAGCGCGTACACCTTCGATCCATCGATTACCGTCAATCCGTTCTCTTCCAGCAGTTTGACGGCTTCGTCGATGTGGTCGAACCGGAAAATCATGACCGCATTGTTTCCACTCTGGTGAACGAAGGCATACATGTACTCCACATTGATCTGTGCCATGTGCAGCAAATCGAGAATCAGATGCAGACCTCCCGGTTTATCGGGAACCTCGACCGCCACCACATCGGTGGTTCCCACGGAAAAGCCATTGTTCTTGAGCGCTTCCAATGCTTTCTGATTATCGTTGACGATGAGCCTCAACACCCCGAAATCGGAAGTATCCGCAACCGACAGCGCGCGGATATTGATCGCGGCTTCAGCCAGAACCGCCGTCACTTCGGAGAGCCTTCCCGCCTTGTTTTCAAGAAAAACTGAAATCTGTTTAACTCTCATCCGTATCATCCTTTTGGTTACAGCGGCAGAACCATTTCCCTGCCCTGCCGACGATTTTCATATCAAATTTTCCGGTTGTCGATAACCCGGACAGCCTTTCCCTGACTTCTGGCAATGGCTTTGGGTTCCACCAGTCTGACCCGGGCGGAAACACCGAGATATTCCTTGATGCTGAACGCAATTTTTCTTTCGAGCTGCTGCAGCACCTTGACTTCATCCGAAAAGCTCCGCTCGCTGATTTCCACATTCACCGTCAGCGTATCCAGATTATCCACCCGATCCACTACCAGTTGATAATGGGGCTCGATGCCTTCGATTTCCATCAGAACACTTTCAATCTGAGACGGAAACACATTCACCCCACGGATAATGAGCATGTCATCGGTCCGTCCGCTGACTTTTTTCATCCGCACCAGGGTTCTTCCGCAGATACAGGGCTCCGGATTCAGTGTGGTGATATCCCGGGTTCGGTATCGGATGATCGGAAAAGCCTCCTTGGTGATCGAGGTGAAAACCAGCTCTCCGGATTCCCCATAAGGCAGCACGTTGCCGGTAGCCGGATCGATGATTTCTGGAATGAAGTGATCTTCAAAAATATGCAGCCCATTCTGGGCCTCATGACACTCCGCTGCCACGCCCGGACCGATGATTTCGCTAAGCCCGTAAATATCTACAGCCTTGAGATGAAGTTTTCGTTCGATCTCCTGTCGCATCTGCTCGGACCAGGGCTCGGCCCCGAAGATACCATATTTGAATTTCAGATTTTCGAAGGATACGCCCATGGCTTCGGCCTCCTCCTCCAAATGAAGGGCATAGGAAGGAGTTGCCGTCAAAATGGTCGGGCCGAAATCCCGCATGATGATAACCTGGCGTTTGGTGTTGCCGCCGGAAACCGGTATTACCGAAGCTCCGAGCTTTTCCGCACCGTAATGGACACCCAGCCCGCCGGTAAACAAGCCGTAACCATAGGCATTGTGAATGATGACTCTGCGTCCGGCACCACCGGCTGTCAGGGCTCTGGCCATCAGGATAGACCAGGTGGTGATGTCCCGGGCCGTATATCCAACGACCGTCGGCTGACCGGTGGTTCCGGAAGAGGCATGAATCCGTACCACGTTGTCCATCGGAACCGCAAACATGCCAAAAGGATAATTGTCCCGGAGATCCTGCTTGGTGGTAAAGGGGACCCGTTGAAAATCTTCCAGGGAGTTGATGTCGTTGGGAGTTATGCCGACCGCTTCAAACCGTTTTCGGTAAAACGGTACTGTGGCATAAACCCGTTCGAGTGTCGCTCTGAGACGTCTCAACTGAATCGCTGAAAGCGCCTCACGCGGCAGGGTTTCAAATTCGATATCGTAAATCATTTAAAAAACTCCATAATTACCGTGAAAAAAAACTGGGAATGCGGACATCCTGCAAATTGCAGGCTGTCCGCATTCCCAGGGAGGGCTTTGTTCGAAAAATATATTGTGATTATCCCGCCAGACTGCCTTTAAAAACCGCTTTACGCTTTTCAAGAAAGGCCGTTGTCCCTTCTTTGCCGTCTTCACTGGCCATGCACAGCGCAAAGGCATCCACTTCCATACGGCAGCCCGTTTTCAAATCGACATTCAGCCCGGCATTGATGACTTGTTTGGCCGCTCTCAGCGAGACTTTCCCTTTCTGACAGATGCCTTTGGCCGTAGTCATCACTTCCGTCATCAGCGATTCGGCGGGTACCACCCGGTTGACCATCCCCAGACCCTGGGCTTCGGCCGCTGAAATCATCTTTCCGGTAAAGATCATTTCTTTGGCCATGCTGGAACCGATCAATCTTGGCAGACGCTGGGTGCCGCCAAAACCGGGAATAATTCCCAGCGTGATTTCAGGCAAACCGAATTTCGCGTTTTCGGAAGCATAAATGAAATCGCAGGCCAGTGCGATTTCACTGCCGCCACCCAGTGCAAAGCCGTTGACCGCGGCAATCACCGGAATAGCTATGCATTGCAGCTTGTTGATGGCTTCCTGGCCTTTGGTGGCAAAAAGCTTCCCCTGAAGCGGATTGCACTTGGCCAGCTCGGATATATCCGCACCCGCAACAAAAGACTTATCTCCAGAACCGGTAAGAATCAGAACACGAATATTCTCATCAGCCGCCACTGCATCCAGAACCTGCGACATTTCGGCCAGAAGTTCTCCGTTCAATGCATTCAGAGCCTTGGGGCGGTTGAAAGTCAGGGTGGCAATCCCATCCTCGATCTGGAACAATAAGTGTTTTAAATCCATGAAAAATCCTCCATAAAGTTGTAGAATATTAAATTGGCAATTTTACCACAAATCATATCGTGAAGCCACCGGTGACCATCACAGCGGACGGTTTCATCCGCCAACACCCTCAACCATCGTGGAATCGGTATTTCGTTTCTTCTGAAATGCCATCGGATTGATATCTTTGATATAGCGGCCCACCCCCGCGATAATGGCATCACAAATTCGATCCTGATACTCCGGTGAACTCAGCCGTGTACATTCCCGCTCATTGCTGATAAAAGAAGTTTCCACCAGGATGGAAGGCATCTGAGCACCTAGAAGCACATAGAACGGGGCTTTTTTTACGCCCTTGTTCTTGATGTTGCTGTATTTGGTACTCATGTGATTGCACAACTGATCCTGAACGATAGCCGCAAGACGGCTGGATTCATTGATTTTGGCATTCTGCATCAAATCGGTGAGAATACTCTGCAGGTCACTGATGTTCTTTGTGGATGTGGCATTTTCGCGGGCAGCCACCAGGATGGATTCATCATCAGTTGCCAGATTCAGAAAAAATGTTTCGATTCCATATGCATCCGGATTTTTGGCCGCATTGGTGTGAATGGAGATGAACAGATCGCCGTTTTTGGTATTGGCGATGGCCGTGCGTTCTTCAAGAGCCAGATAGCGATCGGTTGTCCGGGTCAGCACAACTTCATATTTCAGAGAATCTCGAATTTTTGCCGCCAGTTTCTTGGCGATTGCCAGCGTAATGTCTTTCTCGAAAACGCCTTTCATCGCCCCGGGTGCGCCAAAATCTTTACCGCCATGCCCAGGATCGATGATGATGCGGCTGACCCCCAAGGACAACTGTTTGGCCAAGGCCCCAGGTTCTATTTTTGCTTGCTTTCCAGTATCTCTGGAAATGCTTTTTTTAGGGATTTTCCGGGGAATTGCATGAGAAGGCGTTGTCGGCATAGATGACTTATCCGCCCGATTAGCACCGGCTTCATCCCCCCAGATATCCAAAACGATACGAAACGGATTGTTCAGCGAAAATATTTTATAGGACTTGAACGACTTGATATCTACAACCACCCGAACGGCTTCCAACGTGTACTGGCCTGCCCGCGCATCGATCAACAAATCATCGTCTATGGGGATGAAACTTTTTAAGCTCTTGTTGAGTTTGCTGTGATTGAAATCGATATACAGTCTCTGGGGTTTGTCGATTGCCGGATCTTTCTTTAACAGACGATGTTCATATGTGGTTTCTTTATCCGCATCGATGACGATTCGGGTATAACTTGGGTTGGACCAAACACGCAGATCTGTGATCCGGCTGTATCCGGAAAGCGGCAGGCAGGACGAATCCACGGATGCGGTTGAACCCGGAGCGTCAGATTCGCCGGAAGTTTTTTCCGACTTTGGAGTGGCGCCGTTTCTTGGTGGGGGGGGACAATTTTCCGGATTCGATAAGCGATCGATGGCCGCCTGCGCTTTCGGCATGTGCGTACTTTTGGGATAGCGTTTGACAACCCGTTCATAGCAATCGATCGCTTCTTTTTTATCGGATGTTTTTTTTGAAACCCGATACAGCTCATCAAATAAATATCCGACCATATACAGTCCGGATGAAGCCATCGGGCCGTTCGGGTCTGATTTATAAACATCCTGATAATCTTCGATACACCGAATCCAGTTATGCCGCAGCTTTTGTTTTTCCGGGCTGTTCAGCAATGTCTGGTAGCAGGTATCCGCCTGCGCATACTGCTCTTTTGCCGAAGATGCATGAGAATTCTGCACCCCGGAAAATACAGCGCACCATAAAACAATTATCCACAATTGAATCTGTTTGGTTTTCATTTCTTCAGACAGATATTTTTGTGATAAAAGGGAAAATCAATATTTTTACCAATATTGAGGAACATCGGTCAACGACCTTTCTGAAAAAGCCCTGACGGCATCTGCTGCAGGACCTGCGATTGGAGTTCACTTAAACAGTTCAGCGCCTCCAGCGGAGTCATCGTGGAAATGTCGAAATTTATCAATTTTTCTACAATATCATTCTCGCCTTCAGAAAACAAACCCATTTGAATCGGAGCCGGTTTAATGATTTTTTTTGGGATTCGGGTTCGGGTGATATCCGGCAGATGATGTTTTTCGTCTTCGATATCATTTAAAATGGTTTTGGCATGGTTGATGACGGATTCAGGAATTCCGGCCAACCGGGCCACCTGAATTCCGTAACTGCGGCTGGCCCCGCCTTCGACAAGCTTTCTTAAAAAAATGATCTGGTCCTGCCACTCCTTGACACTGATATTGAAATTCTTGATTCGGGGGTTCAGCCGTTCCAGAGCCGTCAGTTCATGATAATGCGTCGCAAAAAGGGTTTTAACTCCTTTTCCTTTTAAATCATGGAGATAGGATACCACGGACCATGCAATGCTGAAACCGTCGTAGGTACTCGTACCCCGTCCGATTTCATCCATGATGACCAGGCTCTGGGAGGTGGCGCTGTTTAAAATATTGGCGGTTTCTTCCATCTCTACCATGAACGTACTCTGACCGCTCGACAGATTATCGAGAGCCCCGATACGGGTGAATATCCGATCTATCAGCGGGATGGCGGCACTGCGGGCCGGAACGAAAGAGCCCATCTGCGCCATCAGTACCTGAAGGGCAACCTGCCTGAGTACCGTCGATTTTCCGGCCATATTCGGCCCGGTGATGATCAGCACCTGATTGTGTTGATCATCCATCGCAATGGAATTCGGAACGAAGCGCCCATCGATCGTCATTTGTTCTACCACAGGATGGCGGCCTTCTTCAACGAAAAGAACACCGTCCGTTCGAATTTCCGGACGGGTATAGTCATATTGATCGGCGATATCCGCCAGATTCAACAGACAATCTAACTGGGCGATGTAATCTGCAGCCTGATGAATCATCTTGTGATGATCCGCCGCTGCCTGCCGGATATCCATAAAAATCCGATATTCCAGCGCCGATCGCTCGGTTTCGGCACTCAGAATCCTGGATTCGAATTCTTTCAGTTCATCGGTAACATACCTCTCGGCATTGACCAGGGTCTGCTTTCGAACATAATGTGCGGGAACCGCTTTGGATTGATTCCTGGAAATTTCGATATAATACCCGAAAACTTTGTTGAACCGGACCTTCAGGGATTGAATTCCGGTTGCCTGCCGCTCTTGAGCTTCCAGTTTCGACAGCCACCCCTTGCCGTCCCGACTGATCCGGATCCATTCATCCAGTTCAGGGTCGAAACCCATTTTGATCATGCCGCCGTCATGAACCACCGGCGGTGCATCTTCTCGAATGGCATGCTGTATCAGGGTAGCCAGTTTTTCGAGTTCGTCGAGGCTGGGGCTATGAATATCCCACTGAAGCAGCTCGGCATCAAAACCAGCCAGTACTTCGCGTATTTCGGGAAGGGTCTCCAAAGATGTGCGCAGACTGAGCATATCTCTGGCATTGCAATGGCCCATCACGATTTTACTCCCCAGACGTTCCAAATCCGCAATCTTTTTCAAAGCGCTACGTACCACACGAGACGACTGAATACGGGATTTGGCTTCTTCCACGGCATTCAGACGCAACTGGATTGTTTCTGCGCACATGAGCGGATAACGGATCCAGTTTTTAAGCCGCCTGGCCCCCATCGCCGTTATCGTCCGATCCAGAACACTCAGCAGCGTTCCTTTTCGCGTTTCTCCCTGAATGGTCTTGAGCAGCTCAAGATTGCGGCAACTGACATCATCCACCACCAGAAACTGGCTTTGAATATAGGTTTCTATTCGGCAGATATGATCGATTGCCTGTTTCTGGGTTTCCTGAACATAGGTGATCAACGCGCCGGCTGCCCCCACACCGGCAAACAATGCCTCACATCCGAATCCTTCCAAAGATAAGGTTTGAAACTGTCGAACAAGTTTTTCACGCGCGTTTTGATAGTCGAAATGTTGATCCTGTGTATAGGAAACCGCTTTTCCATCGAATAGGGATTGAAAGGTTTCAAGAAAATCGGCATCCTGCTGCAAAGATTCCGACAGCAGGATTTCGCGGGGAGAAATTCGAATGATTTCATCCCGGATCACATCCCGATTCTCGGACTGGGTCAGCCGGAATGTACCAGTTGAAATATCCAGACAGGACAACCCGATATCCCGATTCCGGCGACACACCGCGAGGATGAAGTTATCAGTTCTTTCATCCAGAAGCCCATCTTCAACGATCATCCCCGGGGTGATCACACGAACCACTTCACGTCGGACCAGTCCTTTGGCCTGCGATGCGTCCTCTGTCTGATCACAGACGGCAACTTTGAACCCCTGATCGATCAGTTTAGCGATATACCCCTGGGCCGCCCGATAGGGAACTCCGCACATCGGCACCGGAAATTCATCGTTTTTATTGCGGGAAGTTAAGGCGATTTCCAGGATGGGAGAGGCGGTTTCGGCATCTTCTAGAAACATCTCATAAAAATCCCCCATACGATAAAACAAAAGGGCATCGGGATACTCGCTTTTTATCGCGAGATACTGCTTCATCATGGGGGTGGGCTGAGAAGAAATCATGTGTAAATCAGGTAGGCTCTGCAGAAACCTCGGCCGGATCAGGAATCGGCTGCGATGGTGTTTCCTGATATTGACTCAGCTCGTTTTTCAGTGTCGTCAGCGTCTCATTTAAGTTTTTGATCGTCTGATTGTTTTTGAATCGACACGAAAGCCCAAAGAAATAAGAAACCAGGAGTCCGGCAAAAAAAGCCGCCAGAATCAACTGTGCATTGATTATTTTTTCTGTGTGAAATGGTCCGGCAACCCAGAAATTGATTTTCAGGCTGGCCGGAGTGGATAAAAACCCCATGTTCTGATAAATGACCAAACCGAAAAAGACAAGTGCCGACAGCAACATCGCGATACGAATTTTTTTCATGAGTCTCTCCACGGCTTGATGTTTCTATGTTTTCGGTATCTGGAATACGATGATGCGACCCACCGTCAAATTGCTTGGCTCAATCGGGAAAACAACGGTTTCAGGGAGTCATACGTGGCTTTCAGATGTTCGGGAATGACACGGATATCTGCAAAAACCGTGAGCGCATTCGTATCGCCGAACCATCGGGGAACGATGTGAAAGTGCAGGTGTTCTTCAATGCCGGCCCCGGCCACTTTACCGAGATTGAGACCGACATTGAAACCATCGGGATTCATGATTTCCTTCTCGATACGAACGGCAGCTTCGACGGTTGCCAGCAGATCCGTCATTTCATTTCGGGTAAGTTCGTCTAGGCGGGACAAGTGCCGGATAGGAGCGACCAGAAGGTGCCCGTTGATGTAGGGGAATTTATTCATGACCACGAACGTGGTATCGCCTTTGTACAGGGTCAGTTCATCATGAATCGTCAGCGCCTGACAGAATACACACCCCCCTTCTTTTTCAGACTTGATATACTCGATACGCCAGGGAGCCCACATGGTTTCCACCACAGCCTTCCTCCTGATGAATGTATGATTTTTCAATAAAATCTTCTGATAAATCAGCCGGTTTTTCATCGGCTGTTCAGAGATATTTCGTGATATTTTTTTTTGCATTCTTACGCTGTTAATGTCGAAAACTCAACATTTTTTTCCCCTGAGCGGAATGACATCAAGGTTTCCCCACAGCCCCATGTCTTTACCGATGATGACAACCAGTCCGGTCACCCCCGGTATGCTTTTTCCGAAGTGAATCGCCGCTGAAATATCCCCCGACGATTGCACACGATTGCCCACTGCAGTGGCCGCTGCATCGGCCAGCGCACAGGAATCGGACATCACGCATACGGCATCGGCCTTGCCAAAACTCAAAGAATGCCCAACCGTACCGGATGATGTACACAGGGAGACCGGGCGGGTGGTGGAATCGACCCTGAGCCCGACATTCATGCTCAATGGAGATTTTCCGGCATAAATGCCGACAAGGACCGGAATCTGTGTTTTAAAAAAGGTATCCCCGCCGTTTTCTACAATGACTTCATCCGAAAGAGCGAGCAGGCCCCTGCCGACATACTCTGAAATGGCACCAGCAACAGCCGCCATAGGACCGACTCCTGCTTTTTCTCCGGCCAGAGCCATCTCCTGGACAAGGGGGGGGGCCGGCCCGGAAATCCGCCAGGGGAAGAGAGTTTTTTGAAAATCCGGATGCTGTTCAATATAGGATTCCAGATAACCGCGATGCGTCAAAACAATCTCTCGGGCTGCGGACTGGAGGGGGGTGGATGCACTGATCATCAGATCGGTTTCCTTGACCGTTATCTGAAAATGAGCCAGACGGTTGTTGAGAATGGCGTTTCGATAAAACCTCTGCTGAAATTTCATGGTGTTAAAAAGGCTGCGGGACAGGCCATAGCGATTCCGGACATTGAGACAAAAAATACCGATCCGTCATACCGGCAATAAAATCCCGGACGATTTCAGCCGGGCTATGGCCGTTCAGATAGTCTTCCGACATATCTTGCAAAAATCCCGAAAAAATAACCGATCGACGATTCTCTTTTTCGATATCGGTCAGAAATCGGTCGAAAAGCAGAAAGAATAGATTACGGATACATTCCGCATGCCTTTTGATTGCCGGATTCAGATAGATTCTTTCCAGGTTGAAGGCTTTCAGAGATTCAAGAACCTCGGAGACTTCCAGGCTGAAAGCGATATACGGGTTTTGAAAACTGTTTTGAATCATGTCCGTTACAAGACGATAAACAATGGTTCCATTGGTATTGCCCAGAACGTTGACGATTGCGGAAGGAAGATCGGAACGCCGAATCATGTTCAGGCGAATGGCATCTTCGATGTCTCTGCCGATGTAGCTGATGGTATCCGCCATCCGGACCACACATCCTTCCAGGGTCATGGGAGTCAGTTGAACCGCTGGATCAAGTTTTTTTGCCGCAATTTCACTTTCTATTGCTACAAACGTCTTACCGCGCAGCGGTTCAAGCCGCTGATTATGGATTTCCCCATCATGGCAGAGAATGCCGTCGAGGGTCTGAAGACAGAGATTCCAGCCCTTTCCCTTGCGTTCCACCCGTTCCAGAAACTGTACACTCTGGATGTTGTGCAAAAAAGAGCCAATACCGTTTGCCCGGCAGATTTCGGATAATAACGTTTCACCATCGTGCCCGAAAGGTGTATGCCCGATATCATGACCCAGAGAGACAGCCTCGATCAGATCTTCATTCAGACCAAGAAACCTGCCGATGGTACGCGCGATTTTGGAAACCAGTTGTACATGAAGCACCCGGTGGGTGATATGGTCATTACGGACCAGATAAAAAACCTGGGTTTTATCGATATATCGTGTATATGCCAGCGAGTGGAGAATTCGATCTGCATCGATTGAAAACGGCTGTCTGAAATCGGTGTCCGGATGGAGATCCGGACACCGCCGGATGCCATCCTGACTGAATGCACTTATCGGGCTGTGGAAATCCATCTCCCGCTGATTCAACGCCAGTTGCACAACATGGGGAATGGAATTAAATTTCACCATTTTCGATCAGCGTCTCCATCATGTGAAAATAATCGATACCCGCCTGCCGGAAGCCTTCCTTGCCGTATTTCATGTTGGCTTCAATGACGAAATACCGACCCTCGTACTCACAGATGTCAATGCCGACATCGTCCCATCGGCATTTTCGAGCGGTATTCAATGCAATATCCAGAGCTGCTGCGGGAATAGGATCGAGAAGGACGGTTCCCCCCACTGCCACATTGGTGCGGAAGTCCCCCTCAGGTGCAATCCGCCAGTAGGCGTGAACCACCCGATTTCCGATCACGACCACGCGCATGTCCCGATCGATGGGCAGGTATTCCTGAATATATGCAATCGGAGTTTTCCGGGCATAGCATTCCAAATCGTCTGTATTTCGAATTTTGAAAACACCTCGTCCCATGGCAGAGCCTCTGGGAATTTTGGCGATAAATGGGAAAGAAAAATGTCGAGCGATGGTGTCGAACTGTCTTCTGCCATAAAATACACGGGTTCGCGGATGAGGGATATTCAGCATATTCAGCAACGCTGTCTGTTTGATCTTATCCTGCACATATTTGTATGTATGATAACTGGGGAATGTGACAATACCGGCTGTATCCAGTAAATCGGCATAAAATGGCGACGGATAGTATACTTTGCGGGAATGGAGAATCAATTCGGCTTCTTCCGGGCTGTATTGAGTAAAATTCGGTTTTACCCCCAGGGTGATGACATTGCGGCAGTATCTCAGGCGGGCTTCGAGGGCAACCGCTTTGTAAGAGAGGGTCATTGGAACCATCTTTTCCACTTAAGGTGTAATGACGAACATATCCGAAGACACGGGCGCATTGGGCCAGAATTTATCCATATCCAGTTGAAAACCGGCACCATCGTCATTGCTGAATACGAGCCTATCCGGCACCCGGAAGCCATCCGATTCGATTTCGTCGTTGAAATCCACCCGGTAAGCCAATAACCCTTTGGGGGTGAACATTTCAATGCGTTGAACGTGCGTACGGGTTTCATCCAGATGGAGTTTTTCGACAGCGATACCGTTTTCTCCGATTAAAGACAGAATATAACCGCTTTCAGCCGACACCCGAACCAACTCGCTGGAAAGATAAGACCGAATCGGAACCGCACCGGACACCAGACTGATAACATCCTCGACTGTCACGGGAATGGATACCAGCTTTTCCAAATCCGGATTATGTACCTCAGCTTTATAAAAACTGTTCTGACTGTAAGACAGCAGGTAATACCAGGTTCCGTCTGCTGCCATGCCGGCAACAGGAACGCCGGTGATTCCTTGAATCACAATGCGGATTTTATCCGGACGAGCGCCTGTCCATGCAGCACGAACCACATGATTTTTTTCGTTTTTCCAGAGTTTTAATTTCCCTGTCCCCTTGAATGTCAGCAATTCGGTGTTTTCCTGGCGCAGATGTATTAAAACCTCCGTAACTTCTGGAGAATCCGGAATATTGACGAATTGACGAGGCAGTCGTGCCGACGTACTGCATCCGGATATCCACAAGACAACAGCAAGCCACAGGCAACACTTTTTTCGCATTCCCATCAAAACCCTTTTTTCTCGAGTTCCTGGATTTTAGACTGCAACTCACTTTTATCCTTATCTTTTTTAATCAACGCCAGACGGTAATAATCCATTGCCTTCCGAGGGTGGTCGAGCTTCAGGTAGGTATCCCCGATATGCTCCAGAATTGTGGGATCACCCGGGACCAGTTGAGCGGCTTTTTCGAGATATTCAAGAGCCTTTAGATATTCTCCCTTTTGATAGTATACCCAGCCGAGACTGTCGGTAATATATCCGTCATCCGGCTTATAGCTCAGCGCCTGCAGAACCAAATCCTCTGCTTCATCCAGGTGTTGCCCCATATCCGCATAGGTATAGCCCAGATAATTGAGCGTACTCGGATTCTTCGGATCCAATCTCAAAGCAGATTTCATGGCATCTATCGAATCATTTTTCCGATTCATTTTATCATAAACGACACCCAGCCGAAAATACAACTGGTCGTTTTCCGAATCAAGATTCAGGCCGTACTGAAGGGCTTCCACAGCTTTATCCATATCTCCGGTTTCTTCATAAAAAGTTGCCAGATACAGGCGAAATTCGGGATTATCCGGAATTTTCTGTATGGCAGACTGGATGAATTCTATGGCTTCATTTATTTTTCCCTGCTCCTGATACCAGAAAGAAACCTGAGCAACCACTCCCGGATAGAACTTGGCGGAAGACGAGATTTTTCTGAAGTGGGCGATGGCTTTTTCTCGTTGCCCCATTGCTTCACAGGCAATACCCGTAAGGTAATGGAGTTCGGAACTGTCTGGCACAGAATCCAACATGCCTTCCAGTATCAAAACAGATTCAGCATATTTCTTCTGATCGATATAGTACTGTACGATCGTTTTGATCACGTCCGGATCTGTGGTACTTTTTGTTCCCAGCAGGTTGAAAATAGCCTGTGATTTATCGCTCTTTTCCTGATTGCGATAAATGATCCCCAGACCCATCAGTGCGCGGATATCCCCCGGGGCTGCTTTCAGAATATCCAGATATGCGGTCTCGATGAGATCAGGCCTATTCTGTTGTTGATACAGACGAATGAGTTCAAACCAGGGCTCTTCCAATTCAGGCTCGATTTCGAGTGTTTTCCGGAATGCCGCTTCAGCACGGGACAGATCACCTTGCTGCATGTAAATTTTACCCAAATAAAAATAGCCGGCATAAGCATCCGGAAAATTTTCGGTCAGCAGCATGAACACCCTCAATGCATTTGGCCAGTCCTGGGCATCCATGTACAGATCGCCAAGCAGCAAATAAATATTCTGCTGCATGGGATCGATGGCGATCACGGATTCATAGGCACGTCGGGCTTCATCCAGATTGTTCTGACCCTGAGAAATCCGGCCCAGAATGATGAGAGAATCCACATCGTCTGGCTTTTTTGACAGGATCGACTTGACAACGGAACCCGCTTTATCCATCTCGTTCTGCTGAAGATAGAGCATCGCCAGTTCGGTTTTGAGAAAAGCGGATTCCGGATCTTTTCGTACGGATTTTTCAAGAAAACTGGCTGCTTTGTCCAGATTTCCCCGCGCCCACTGTAGCTGAGCTTCCGTGTAATAAAAATAGGAACCTTCCACGCCTGATTCCAGCCGTGATATTGGAGCAGGGAAGTCTTCTGCAGACTCGACTTGCGGAGAAACGGAATGTTGCAACGTAGTACATCCCGCAAAAAACAAAAAAACCCCAGCACAAAGGGCATGTGGAATCCTACTGGTTTTCATAAAAACTCCTGCACGGCCAAGGATCGCGCACTGAAAGAAAAACGAGCCTGTCTAAAAGGCTCGTCTGGAGATTTAATAATCGTATAGACCTACCGCAAATTCATTTCGCAAGGCAGCAGGGAGGAGTTAATACTGTAAGACCGATAACGCAGCGATATTATTTTTCGGAATGTCTATCGTACTACTCGGACAGTCCATCTTCAATATAAGAGGCAAAATCAGGCAGTTCATTTTTCAAATATTCCTTGATTTTCTTGATGATATTCTTTTCAATCTGACGAACCCTTTCACGGGAGATATGATATTTATCCCCAATCTCCTGAAGCGTTGTCGGAGAATCTGAAAACACCCGCAACTCGAAAATTTCTAATTCTCTGGCAGACAAAGTTTTTCGAAATTCTTCAATCTTATTGTGCAATAAGGTTTCAATCTCTTTTTTGGCCATCTGATCTTCAGCGGATTCGGCATCCGAACTGACAAAATCCATTCGGTCCGTATCGGAATCTTCTTTGATGGGGGTATCCAAAGAAACATCCCATCCATCCAACCGTTGGTCCATATCGATGACTTCCCGCTCGGACACCCCGAGTTTTTCCGATAAGAGTTTCGGCTTGGGATCGAATCCCATATCGATCAGATTCTGTTTTTCTTTTTTCAATTTAAAAAACAACTTTCGCTGACCTTGCGTAGTTCCGATTTTGACCAGTCTCCAATTATCCATGATAAATTTGAGAATATAAGCCTTTATCCAGAACGATGCATAATACGAAAATTTAACATTCTTATATGGATCAAACTTTTTCACAGCCTGCATCAACCCGATATTACCTTCCTGAATCAGATCCAGAAGATTCTGCATCCACATCCGCTGAAACTCGAGAGCGATTTTCACCACCAGACGCAGATTCGATGTAACCAGCTCATAGGCGGCATCCGGATCATTATTCTCCTGAATCCTTAATCCCAGCTCTCTTTCACGCTCTCGGGATATCAATTTATAATGACTGACTTCCGCAAGATATCTCTGAAGCGGATCAAATCGGATAAGCGCTTTGTCATCAGACGCAGGTTCCCAGGATATTTTCTGTTTTTTCATTACTTACCATTGCCTTGAAATTTCAGAACGATCATTTCTTCCGATAAGCCATCGGGATACCGGAGAACATTTAAAATGAATCTGTCAAAAAATAATTATTATATCAGAATTTATTGTTTACATACATAACTTCCTGTGATAATCAACAAAAATAAATAGCGCCTGTAGCTCAGCTGGATAGAGCAACGGACTTCTAATCCGTAGGTCGGGGGTTCGAATCCCTCCAGGCGCGCCATAGAATCAAGGGTTTATCTTAACGGATTGGCCCTTTATTTTTTTGGTGTGCTTATAGTGCGCTTTCAGGTCTAAATTTACCGCTCGAATGATTTTGGAAATCATTATACAGGACAAGCTGAAAACATCAATCTTTTCCATGCGTATTTCCTGATATTCAATATTATTGAATCAACGATGCATCATCCATAGTCTGCTCATTAAGGTGACTGGCAATAAAAAAATATTCAGTATGTAACGTCGCATTGACCTGAGCTTCACGGGGCGTATCCTTTCTTAGAAGCTGTGTTTACGAGAACCACATCTATAAAGGAGAGCCCGTGAAGAATCAAGTGTCTGAAAGAGGCCAAAAGCAAGGGGCTAAAACGCACAAAGATGGCAAAATAAGGATCATGAATCCTTACCTTTATGCATCCGGGAATTGCCCCGGCTTGTCATTTAATTCACCATCCTGCCGATTAGCTCCTTGCTTTTGGCCTTTTAGAACTTCAGTTCGGTAATGATTGATGTTTGTAACAGACAGCATAGCGATCAGCGCCCCAGATATACTTCGATAACCCGTTGATCGTTCTGAACAGCGGCCAAACTGCCTTCTGCCAGAACGCTTCCTTCATGCAGCACCGTCACTTTTCCGCCAAGCTGTTTGATGAAGGACATGCAGGTTGCTATGGTAGCTGCCGTCCTGGCCAATGCTTCGCATCAGGTACATGCCAAAAGCATAGCCACC
>CAYQKZ010000026.1:13999-20376 GCA_964418135.1 uncultured Desulfobacterales bacterium | reverse complement strand
CCAGGACTTTACCGTTATCGGAGGCTCCCTCGGCGAGGCCCATTCCCAGAAAATCAGCAAGGTCATGGACCTCGCCGTTCGGGTCGGTTCCCCCATCATTGGACTGAACGATTCCGGCGGTGCCAGAATCCAGGAAGGGGTGGATGCTCTGGCCGCCTATGGAGAGATTTTTCATCGGAATGTCGAGGCCAGCGGGGTGGTCCCCCAGATTTCCTGCATCATGGGACCGTGCGCGGGTGGTGCGGTCTACAGCCCGGCCATGACCGATTTCACCTTTATGATCGAAAATTCCTCCAACATGTTCGTTACCGGTCCGAATGTCGTCAAGACCGTCATTCACCAGGACATCACGTCCGAGGAACTCGGCGGAGCCCATGTGCATGGTACGGTCAGTGGTGTCGCCCATTTCGTGATCCCCAACGACATTCTTTGCCTGCGGGAAGTGCGAAGATTGATCAATTTTCTGCCTTCAAACAACCGCCAGAAGGCGCCTTTTCTCGATTTACGCGATCCGCCCGAACGAACGGACCCGGCTCTCGACTATCTCATTCCCCCGAATCCGAATCAGACCTATGACATGAACATCCTGATTCACAGCATTCTGGACGGTGCGGAATTTCTGGAGATACAGGCCGATTATGCTCGAAACATCATCTGTGGCTTTGGCCGGATGGGTGGCCAGACCATCGGACTGGTGGCCAATCAGCCTGCGGTTCTGGCCGGAGTTCTGGATAGCAATGCCTCCACAAAAGCGGCCCGGTTCGTTCGATTCTGCGACACGTTCAATATTCCGCTGATCTGTCTGGTGGATGTTCCCGGGTTCATGCCGGGTCCGGAACAGGAACACGGCGGGATCATCCGACATGGGGCCAAACTCCTGTATGCATTTATCGAAGCCACCGTGCCGAGGATCACCGTCATTGTTCGAAAAGCCTATGGCGGTGCCTACCTGGTGATGAACTCCAAGCATATCCACTGCGATATCAATTATGCGTGGCCGACCGCCGAAATCGCTGTCCTTGGGCCCCGTGGTGCGGTGGAAGTCATTTATCGCAAAGAAATCAAGGAATCCAATAATCCGGAAGTCACCATGGCCGAGAAAATGGAACACTACCGGAAAGCCTTCGTCAATCCGTTTCTGGCAGCCAAACGGGGATATATCGACGATGTCATTTTTCCCCGAGACACCCGTCACCGACTGATTCGTACTCTTCAGTTCCTGGAAAGTAAAAAGACACGCCGTCCGGATCGCAAACACGGCAATATCCCCCTGTAAGAGGTTGATGTATGTTCAATAAAATCCTGATTGCCAATCGCGGCGAAATCGCCGTCCGGATCATCCAGACCTGTAAACGGATGGGGATTCAAACGGTTGCAGTTTATTCCGATATAGACGCCAGAAGTCTTCATGTTCAGGAAGCGGATGAGGCTGTAGCTTTAGGGAGCGCACGTTCCTCGGAATCATATCTGGTTTCTGAAAAGATCATCGAGGCGGCAAAAAAAACCGGAAGTCAGGCAATTCATCCCGGCTATGGCTTTCTCTCTGAAAATGCTGGATTCTCTGAACAAGTTTCACGCTCCGGCATGGTGTTTATAGGGCCTTCCCCCACCGCCATTGCAACGCTGGGAGATAAAATCGCATCCAAAGCCCTGGCTGTGAAGTCCGGAGTTCCAGTGGTTCCAGGGCATATCGGCATGCTCTCCGGCCTGGAAGAGGCAGAAGCCATTGCTGAACAGATTGGATTTCCCGTACTGTTAAAACCGGCTGCCGGCGGGGGCGGCAAAGGAATGCGGATCGTACACGGCAAGGAGGATATGCGATCGGCGTTTTCCGCCTGCCAGGAGGAAACGAAAAAAGCGTTTGGAGACCCTCAGTTATTTATTGAACGATATATCACCAATCCCCGGCATATCGAGATTCAAATCCTGGCTGACCGGTATGGTAATGTCATTCATCTTGGCGAAAGAGAGTGTTCCATTCAACGGCGGTATCAGAAAATCATCGAAGAGACTCCGTCTCCCGCTGTAGATGCCGCCCTGCGACAGAAAATGGGAACCATGGCCTGTAATCTTGCCCGGGGAGCCGGCTATTCCAATGCTGGAACCGTAGAGTTCATTCTGGATGAAGACCGGAACATGTATTTCTTAGAAATGAACACACGGCTTCAGGTGGAGCATCCCGTTACAGAGCGGGTAACCAATCTGGATCTCGTCGAACTTCAGTTGAGAATTGCCTACGGAGATGTGCTGCCACTACGCCAGGAGGATGTCTCCTTTCACGGATCAGCCATTGAAGCCCGTATCTGCGCCGAAGATCCGGCACGGAATTTTTTGCCGGCTACCGGGATGATCACCCGGTATGCACCTCCGAGAGGGAGAAGTATCCGGGTGGACAGCGGTATTGTGGCAGGCAGCGTGGTCAGTGTCTATTATGATTCCCTGCTGTCCAAAGTGATCAGTTGGGGGCAAACGCGGGAAGACGCCCGAAATGCGCTCATCAACGCACTCAACGGATATCATATTGAAGGGGTGGTGACCAATGTTGATTTCGTCAATCTGATCTTGAATCATCCGGCTTTTGCAAGCGCAGAACTGTCGACCCGTTTTATTGAAACGCATTTTGACAATGACAAGTCCAAGATTCCACTGCCTGCAGAACGGCTCGGATTGATGGCGATTGCCACCACGTTGATATATCATAACAGGCAGAAATTGATCCGTGATTCCTTAAAGCCGATGGCTGCTCATGTCGGCGGTACCGTAAAGCCGAGAGACTGGTATCATTATATGGTCAAGAGTGAAGACGATATTTTCGAATTACGACTGCAGGGAGATCCGGATCTGCGAAACTGGACGATCTGGGCCAATGGCAATCAGTATCATGTGATAACACCGGAGCTGGAGTTTTACCGCAGACGTATCAAGCTCAATATCAACGGCCAATCCCAGATGTTTCGGCTTCAGTTCCGGGGAAATTTTATCTGGGCCGCCTTCTGCGGCATTACCCGTGTGTTTGAGGTTTACAGCCCTCAAGAATGGGCTCTGGCCCAATTCATGCCCAAAGTTCAGAAGCGGGTATTGGATAATATCCTGGAATGCCCCATGCCCGGCCTGGTAGTGGATATCCGCGTACAGAAAGGGGATCGGGTGTACCGCTGTCAGGAACTGGTCATCGTCGAGTCCATGAAAATGGAAAGCGGCGTGGCGTCTCCCTGCGATGGTGAAGTGCTGGAAATACTGGTTGAAAAAGGCCAGGCCGTGGATACCGGGAACCTGCTGATGCGTTTTAAACTCTAATGAATGTCTTACTTCTTTTCAATATTTTGCTTGACATTTTAAAACCTCGTATTTAAGATGACTTTACATCTAAAATTGATTTAAGGCCCGGTTTATTCAATTGGTGCTGAAGTCATCTCTTTCCTATTCGATTTATCTGTCCTGCGCCTGCCCTTTTTACACCCTTTTGAGTGAATCGCAACTTTCTATTTCCATTTAAACTGTTTTTATTATAGCGTAAATATGCCGACTGTTCGTCCGGTTCAATTCAATCCGGACAGAGAATTATGCCGCATATCATCGTGGGAAAGGGGGCTGAAAATGATGAAAGGAATGGAAAAAAGACAAACGAATCGCTATACGATAGAAGCGCCGATTCGCTGCTCTTATTTCAATTTGCCAGTCGGCGCCAGTGCCAGGACTATCAATTTCAGCCGGGATGGCATGTATTTTGTTTCGGAAATGGAATTTCATCCCGGTTCCGCTGTACTCATCCAGGCAAAGAACGACGGTTTGCAGCGTGCAATGCCTGAAAATACCGAAGGACTGCGGCAGACAACGCTTGCGGAAGTCCGGTGGTGCAAAAAGGCATCAGAACAGCCATTTCTCTATCAAATAGGAGTGAAATATTATGAATCCTGGTATTGACTGTAAAATGGCATCTCATCCTTCCTGTCTTCTTCAAGGGCCGGTAATCAACTGAATGCCTGCTTCCAGTGTTGGAAGAATCGGCAGGAAGGAATCAAACCCTGCGATCTCGAAAACTTCCTTTACATAATCCGCCATGGCGCATAAAACAATCCGACCGGATTCGGGCTTGAGTTTTTTTGCGGTTTTTACGACGACTCTCAATCCTGCACTGGTGATATAATCCAGTTTCTGACAATCCAGAATAATATTTCGAACACCGTCTTCTATTGCTCGAACGATATGTTTGTCCAATTCCGGCGAAGAGTTCGAGTCTAAGCGTCCGACAAGGCGGAAGATCGTTATCTGTTGCTGCCGACTTTCAAAGATATCCATAATTGCCTTGAATCAACGATATTGAATTATAGACATTCAGAAAAATAATTTCGCTGTGTTCTCGGTCGGGAATGGCCGAAAAAGGCCTATTCCCTCTCAGTGGCCTTGCGAAATGAATTTTCTGAATGTCTATATTGATAACGGTTAGATGAGGCTGACGCCGATTTTTTTTCTGCATGCGATGCACTCTTCAGCACGTTCACTCAGAAAAAATTTTTCCCAGTGCTGAATTTTATCTGCCACAGCGTGGAAAATATTGGACATCAGATGTGGATATTGATTCATGGCATGAATAAATTTTTCGCGCGAAAGAATCAGGCAGGTAACCGGAGTAGCCGCTTTCAGGGAGAAAAGCCGGGGAGTTTTTCCCAAAAGGGTCAAGGCACCGGAAAAATCTCCGGCAACATAATTACGAATATTCCGCTCCGTACCATTTTCGGTCCGGGTCAAAACTGCTTCTCCGGAAATCATGTAACAAGCCTGTCCATCATCTTCATCTTGAGTGAAGAGATAATCTCCGGGTTTGAAATTTTCTCGAGTACACAAATACGCAAATACTTTCAACGTATCAATGGGAAGTGCAGAGAAAAAGTAGATTTCTCTTAACATATTGAGATTCTGTTGAAATTCACAGGTTGGGCATGTTTCATTTTTTTCCGCCGACCAGCTCATACAGGGCTCCTTTTCTGGCAATGAGTTCATCGTAAGACCCCATTTCAATAATTTTACCAGCTTTCATCACGGCTACTTTATCGAAATTTCGAATGATATCCAGACGATGAACGACGGATATCAGGGTTGTTTTTCCTTTCCAACGGGTTTCAAGAAGATTTTGGATGCGTGTCTGAGATTTATTGTCCAGAGCAGATGTGGCTTCATCCATGATCATGATGCGGGGCGATTTCAGAAATGTTCTGGCAATGGCTAATTTCTGGCGCTGGCCCCCGGACAGCTTATCGCCTTTGCTGCCAACCTGAAATTGCATGCCGATTCCAACGATGGTTTCAAGAAAATCTTCTTCGATAATCAGTTGAATGATACTTTGATTGATCAAGTCCAGTGCTTTGGGGTTGGATGTTTTGATCTGCCCGAACAAAATATTGTTTATGATGGTCTGGTTATATATATAATTGGAAACCTGGTAAAAAGAAAAAGCAGCAGGGGCATCCCGCGTGATACTTTCCTGGATGAGCGCTCTTCCCTCTAAAATCAATCGCTCAAGGACAGTCGGTAATGCAACCAGTTTATGCTTGCCGGGCTTAAAACGAAGAGCCAGCTTCAGCAGATAATTTCGATCGGCGTCCGACAGCTGAAGCAATTTGCTACGTTTGAGCCGTTCAGCCAGCAGGATGGCCTCATCCCATTCTTCTAAAGATATCGGGCTTTGCTCAAAAAACACGGGGTCCGGAGAAAGACTGCCAAGAATATCGACGGTCTGCCTGGAAAGTTCGGCCCCCAGGCTCAGCAGCGGCATGAACAAATCCGCCCGGTTCAACAATTCCAGAAAATAGGCATTCTGGGGCAGGTTGTTTTCTGAAAAAGACGGGTCGTTCGGCGTTCCCAGAAAAAGATTTTCTGCAACGCTTGAAAAATACAGATATTTGTTTTCATCAAAAAATTCAACGTGTTCTGAAAGCTTTTCACCGAATTCCTGCTTAAAATTTTCCCGTACTTTGATCAGCCGGTTTGCCAATTCTCCCTGACACTCTTTATCGAGAATCGTATTGAGACCGAATTTGAGTACATCCAAAAAAATACCCGTCTGGTGAAGGATTGCAATTTTATCATCTAATGACGGCTGAACCAAGTCTGTTTCCGTATCATGGATTGCGGCATATGAATACACCAAATTTTCCTCGATGGAGCCGGAAAAAATGAAAGGGCTTTGGGATACAAACCCCATGTTGCTGATTAAATCTTGTTTGGTCAGATCGGCGACTTCCATTTCTCCAAGAAGAATATGACCGCCGGAATACTTGTAGAGCTGACCGATACAGAGAGCCAATGTACTTTTACCGCTTCCGGAAAACCCGACGAGCGCCAGGGTTTCTCCGGGATTCAAGGACAGATTGATGTTA
>CAYQKZ010000026.1:4323-13989 GCA_964418135.1 uncultured Desulfobacterales bacterium | reverse complement strand
AAGCTGGATGCCGGTGTCAGTGACATAAGACAGATCTTTGATGTCGATACTGCCGGCAAGCATCATCGGGCTTCGGCCTTCGGGTTCAACGATGAACTCGGTCGGCGTGTCAAAATACTCCATGGTTCGTTTGTAACTGACCGATGCATCCATATAAACCTGATAAAATTCAATCAGTTCTTTCCACGGATCATACAGCTTTTCCTGAGCGGATAAAAAAGCCACCATTGCACCGAGTTCCAGCCGTCCCTGCATGGCCAGGTAGCCACCCAGAATGAAAATGACGAAGGGTCCGAGGCTGACAAAAAAATTATTGGTAACTTTCACCCCCTGTTTGTAAAGCGTCCAGATAATCCTAATTTTCCGCATCTGGTCTACGATCGTACCGAACCGCCTGTTTTCTAAACGGAATGTGCCGTTACCCTGAATTTCATGGATACCGGAAATGGCTTCCCCGATGAGGCTGGAAATGGAGCGGGTGCTGTCTACCCGTTGCTTGTTGGCGTTGTTGGCCCCGCGCTGTAGAATAGGGATAATGATCAGAATAAAGGGGTAAAGAGCCAGAGAAATAATTGCCAGAAGCGGATTTAAATATATCAGATACCCGGCAAATGCCAGAAGCGTCAGGATATTGATGACCGGTGCGGAAATGGCCAATCCGACGAAACTTCCTGCAGTTGCCAGTTCGGTAACCAACGCGGAAACAACCATGCCGGGTTGTGCTTTCCGGTAAAAATTCAGCGGCAGCGTCAGGATGTGAGCAAAGAGGTCCTTTCGCATATTGGCAAGAACATTTTCAGATATCCGTGTCTGAAGAATGGTGATCATGAATTTGAGACCACTGGCCAAAAGCACCGATATCAAGTACCCACCGCAATAAATCAACAGCAAATCCATCTTTTGCAACTTGATGGCTTCATTGACAATCCGCTTTTGCATCTCCAGAGGAACCACTCTGGCAAAAACTGTGACGGAAATCAGTAATACCAGCGCGATCTGCAGTTTGACATTTCCAGGCAGAACCCATGAAAAAAGAGACCTTTTGACGATTTGAATTTTTTCCTTTTCCATAACGGCGAAACCCTCTTAA
The DNA here is from genome assembly GCA_964418135.1 of uncultured Desulfobacterales bacterium. GTDB lineage: Bacteria > Desulfobacterota > Desulfobacteria > Desulfobacterales > Desulfatirhabdiaceae > RAAP-1. The sequence continues at coordinate 12,899 of CAYQKZ010000026.1, read as the reverse complement.
AATGTGAGGAAATAGTTAAAAAAACGGAAAGACACTGTTTGATAAAGGACCAGAATATACACTGTCTGAAAAAAATAATCATGCGACGGCACAATAAGAGGTTTTTACAGCAAAGTCCAGATGATTTCACATCATTTTATGAAAGCCAACATATCGTTTTGCTTTCGAAAATTATAGGAGTCATTATTTTTACTTGACTTCAGCGACAGATTCAATTAAATCCAAAACCTTTATGTATGAAATCGTGAATCGCTGTTATGCGACAAACCGTTAGACCAATAACCATTATATTTTTACTGAAAGGAGAAATTAGCACATGTCAGAATTACTCCCCCCTCATGGCGGAAAAGGCTTGACCTGCTGTTTGCTCGAAGGTGCAGAATTGGCAGCCGAACTCAAAAAAGCACAAGGTCTTAAAAAAATCGATGTCAGCCCCCGCGAAAAAGGTGATCTGATCATGATGGGCATCGGTGGATTCAGCCCGTTGACCGGTTTTATGGCCAAGGCCGACTGGAAAGGCGTTTGTGAAAATTATCTTCTATCGGATGGTACTTTCTGGCCCATTCCGGTCACCCTTTCCGCATCCAAAGAAGAAGCGGCGGCAATTGCAATCGGTGAAGAAATTGCCCTGTTCGATCCGGAACGCAATGAGTTCATGGCCACGATGAAGGTCACGGAAAAATACGAGATGTCCGATGCCGACAAAAAGTTCGAATGCGAAAAAGTCTATATGGGCGAAGGAACTGCTACTGCCGATGAATTCTGGAAAATCGCCAAAAACGATCACCCCGGTGTTCAAATGGTCATGGAGCAGAAAGCCGTCAACCTGGCCGGTCCGGTAAAAGTTCTCAGTGAAGCCGAATATCCCACCAAATATGCCGGTGTTTATATGAGACCGGCTGAATCCAGAAAGATTTTTTCCGAAAGAGGCTGGAGTGAAGTAGCCGCCCTTCAGTTGCGTAACCCCATGCACCGCTCCCATGAATATCTGTGCAAAATTGCGGTTGAAGTTTGCGATGGTGTATTTATCCATTCTCTGGTTGGAAACCTGAAACCCGGTGACATTCCAGCGGAAGTCCGTGTAAAATGTATCGATTCGCTGGTCAAGAATTATTTTGTGGAAGACAAAGTTCTGCAGGGCGGGTACCCGCTGGATATGCGTTATGCCGGACCCCGTGAAGCCCTCCTTCATGCCACCTTCCGCCAGAATTATGGGTGCTCCCGGATGATCATCGGTCGCGACCATGCCGGTGTGGGTGATTTCTACGGCATGTTCGAAGCTCAGACCATTTTCGATAAAATTCCCAAGCCGGCAGGCGGAAAAGCCCTGCTCTGCACGCCGCTTAAAATTGACTGGACCTTCTACTGCCATAAATGCGACGGCATGGCATCCCTCAGAACCTGCCCCCACGGCAAAACAGACCGCGTTCTGTTGAGTGGTACCGCACTGCGTAAGGGCCTTTCCGAAGGAACCCCGATTCCCGATCATTTTGGACGAGATGAGGTTCTTGCCATTCTCAAAGAATATTATGCAGGCCTCGAGGAAAAAGTCGAAATCAAACTGCACGGCGCTGCAACCGGAAAATAATCTTTCCGATATCGTTTGAATCAAAAAAAGGAGATGCTGATCAGCATCTCCTTTTTTTATACTTTATTGTTGGACTCATACTTCTTCGGTTGCCTGAGCCAGAAACCGGATCAGTGTCAGACCGGCTTCTTCGATGTTCCTGCCGAAGGAAATGATCCCATCCTCGTGGCCGCCCATCACAAATATCTTAAGAGACATCACCGACGTGCTGTTGAATAATTTACAGACAGATTCAGCCATTTCCGGTGTTCCATACGAAATATCCCTGGGTGTTGCCGGAATGCCGATTGAACCCGCATGAAGCCAGATTTCCGGTGAGTGGGCATGAATCACGGCCCCGATGGTGCTGTCGAGACGATACAGGCTTCCATGGGTCAAGGATTCCGAAGATGGTTGAATAGCACCTTCAGCAACGATATGGTTGGTTGTGGGATCACATGCGGTGACAAGTGCATAATGCTCGGGATAAAGCATTGACAGACCACCGGTTTGTGTGCCGCTGACGATAAATGAAGACGAGTTGATCGGTTCCAGGCGGATACTGATATTCCCGAATCCCAACCCTCCATAGCGACTGGGGTGTTGTCCGATCAATCCGAGTTTGTAAAGAATCTGCCGCCAGGCGTTGAGACTGCGAACCCGTGCGGCCGGCAACGGATATGCCGGAGTAAACGTCAGGTTGAAATGAACGATGCCTTCTTGATTTTTCACGGTGAAATCTCTGATACCGGTGCATGCGCGTAGGCTTCAGCAGGAATGATCGAAAACTGTGCTTTTCCGGGTATTTTCCAATGTAATTCTATGGCAGCCGTACCTTTTCTCTGAAAATACTGAATCATGACCGGGTACCAGCCTGGTTTGGGAATATCGATGACAGCCTGGGGAGAAAAACGGTCAGAATGGACATCCGGATCAGACAAAATGGTTTTTTTACAAATTTCGAGCCGGACGCCATCATTTGATAGAGCCATCATTTGGTATTTTCCGGTTTCGGAAAATTTAATGAATCCATTCATCTGAATTCCAATACCGCGACTGACACCGCTGTCAAATACCATGTCTTCTGCACCAAAATGATGATTGAGAGCGAGGATGGGTTTTCCCATTTTTTCTGTAGTCGATTTCGGGTACAGAACCGGCATTTGGTCGATATGTCTGAAGAATTTGTAAATATAAATTGACGAGAGGCCGGGGATGATATCCTTGGTATCGGTCAGCTCCCGTTCCGGAATCAGCCCGGTGATCTCAGTGGGTTGAACCATTTGGGATTGATTTTCGGAAGCTGCTCCCAGAGCAGTTCCACATAGCATTGACAGCAAGTAAATCCCAATAATCAATCGAACCGTTTTGTGAAGTTGCATGAACTCTCCTTATGTAGATATATATTTCAGCATGAAAAAGCTTCCTCTTTTTCCAATGGGAAGTTATAATCTTTACCATGAGAATAAATGTGTCAGTTATCGGTAAATAGCCAAGGAATCCCATTTTCATATCTGGGAGGGGTGAAACCATGCATGATTCAAGCATGGTTATCGTGAGATCAATGTTTGATGATAACGGGTTTCAGGATAAAATTCAATCACAGGAATTCAGCTATAATTTCAGACCCGGGAGATTTTCCCTGTCTTTACAGCCTGTAAAGAACATTGACAGCTTCAATATCGCCTTTGAGTATGTAATGATGCCTATGCCGTCTTCGGCTGTATTTTCCGACAGATATATGAAGTAAACGATTTCCGTTTATATGGCATGTCGATTGCTGTATTTTCATGATGTTTTGAAATGACGATGTGGGGAGGCTATCCATTCATATGAAAAAAACCTTGTACAGCAGCCTGAGAAGAAAAATCATATCCCTGACACTGGTTGTATCGCTTGCTCCCCTGATCCTACTGGGTGCTACGATTTACTATCAGTTCGAAAAAATGTACAGGGAAAAAATTGAAGAGCAGATCAAATATCGTTCTCAGGCTCAGGCCGAGGCGGTGGACCGGTTTTTAAAAGCCCGAATGGCTATTCTGGGTGCAATGGCAGACACACATTCTTTCTGGCAAATGACCGAAGAAAATTATCTGTCTCAACTCTTTCAGATCATGAACCTCAGACAGGGCAATTTTGTGGATTTGGGTGTAATAGACAATGTTGGACAGCACAGAGCCTATGTCGGGCCCTATGATATCAAAAAAGTAAATTATTATCACGAAGCCTGGTTCGATGAGGTGATGAGTAAAGGGGTTTATATCAGTAACGTTTACACCGGGTACCGGAAATTGCCGCATTTTATCATTGCAATCCGGCGACAGGAAAATCAGCAGACCTGGATTCTTCGGGCTACAATCGATCCGGAGGTGTTCGGCGAAATCGTCCGATCCGCTCAGGTCGGAAAAACCGGGGACGCTTATATTGTCAATGCTGAAGGTGACTATCAGACACTGCCCCGCTTTGATGGTGAAATTCTTTCACGGTCGAAGATACAGCCTTCTCTGTTCGGCAGCGGCACGGCAGTACTCTCTGCCGATGGAAAAAGTGGAAACCGGATTCTTTATGCTGGAAGCTGGCTTAAAAACAACAAATGGCTTCTTGTGATCAGTCAGGACGCTTCCGACGAGATGGAAAATCTCTTTGAAACCCAGTATATTGAAATATGCATCGTTCTGTTCGGTGTTCTGGCCATCATCCTGTCCACCGTATTGACCACCCGCATGACCATCAACCGTCTGATTGCCAACGATGCCAGGCTGCATGAACTCAATGCTCAGCTCATGCAGTCTGATAAACTGGCTGCCTTGGGGAAAATGGCCGCCGGCGTTGCCCACGAAATCAATAATCCGCTGGCGGTCATTCTTCAGAAGACCGGCTGGATGGAAGACCTGCTGATGGAAGAAGATTTTCAAGGCACTGAGAATCTTGAAGAATTCAAGTCATCCATTCGAAAAATCGAGGAGCATGTGGAACGGGCTCGAAAAGTGGTTCACAACATGCTGGGTTATGCCCGAAAGATGGAGCCCCATTTAGAAGATGTTGACATCAACGACACAATCAATCAAACAATCAGTCTGCTCGAAAATTATGCACGAACCAACAATATCGATATTCAGACAGACCTTTCCTCGCTACTCCCTATTATTGCGAGTGATCAGGCGCAACTTCAGCAGGTATTTCTGAATCTGATTTCCAATGCCATCGATGCGATAGGAAAAGAAGGCTTGATTGAAGTTACCAGCCGAATCTCAGGTGATATGGTTACCGTCAGTGTCAAGGACGACGGGCCGGGGATTCCGGAAGACAAGCAAAATCGTATTTTTGATCCGTTTTTCACAACAAAGGAAGCTGGGAAAGGAACCGGCCTCGGACTTTGGGTCAGTTACAGTATTGTTGAAAAACTAGGCGGCAAAATCAATCTGAAAAGTGATGTTGGGAAAGGGGCGATATTTACGGTGGAAATCCCGATTACGACGCCTGAAAAGAAATGATGATACAATTAAGTTATGGTTTACTTTTACTTGAAACGGGGTAATTATGGAAAAATTTAAGGTTCTGGTGGTGGATGATGAGCAGGACTTTCTGGAAACCTTGGTCAATCGGCTGAAAAAGAGGGGGATCGATACCCATGGGGCGGCCAGTGGTGAAGCATCGCTGAAGCTCATGAAAGACAATCTATTTGATGCCGTTGTCCTGGATATCAAGATGCCGGGTGGAATGGATGGTATCGAAACCCTCCGGGAGATGAAAAAGATTCAGCCGCTTGCGGAAATTGTTCTATTGACGGGGCATGGTTCCGTGGAGACCAGTATCGAAGGCCTGAAACTGGGTGCATTCGATTATCTGTTGAAACCGATCAAGCTGGAAGAGCTTCTGGTTAAACTATCTCTGGCATTTGAAAAAAAAGATGTCCATTCCCATAAGATCCGGAATCTCAAAATCAAGGAATTGCTTCGGTAAATCCGCCTATTACCCGATTTTACCAAATAACCCAATCTAACAGGTCAATTGATGATTCGAAATAATCCATACCCTATTTTAACGGCTGAAGAAGCTGTCTCTTTCATTCAACATGGCAACATGGTGGCTTTCAGCGGTTTTTCACCGGCGGGTGCAGCAAAAGTGGTACCGGTTGCACTGGCGCGACGAGCTAAACAAGAACACGAGAAAAATCGTCCCTTCAAGCTGAGAATCCTGACAGGTGCTTCCAGCGGCCGGAGTGTCGATGACGAATTGGCCAAGGCCGATGCCGTCTCCTGGCGTGCGCCTTATCAGGGGGAAACCAGCTTGAGACAGAAGATCAACAGCGAAGAAGTCGAATATGTGGATATTCATCTCTCTCATGTTCCGCAGATGCTGGCATATGGTTTTCTGGGAAAGCTGGATATCTCCGTTGTCGAGGCTACGGAAATCACCAGCGATGGGCGGGTGTATCTGACCTCTTCTATCGGCGCTTCGCCGACGTTTCTGAAATATGCAGACAAGGTGATTGTCGAGATCAATAATAAACATTCTCCCCGTTTAAGGGAAATGGCGGATATCTTTGTGATGCCGACCCCGCCACACCGGGACCCCATACCGATTCATGAACCGCTGACCCGAATCGGATGGCCTTACGCTGCTGTAGATCCGAACAAAGTGTTGGGCATCGTGGTGAATGACGAACCCGATCATGTCGGTGAATTCGCCCCACCGGATCAAGTCAGTCATCTGATCGCTCAGCATGTGGTCAAGTTCTTGGGCGATGAGGTTGCTGCCGGCAGGCTGCCGAAACATCTACTGCCACTTCAGGCCGGCGTCGGCAGTGTGGCCAATGGGGTAATGGCTGCATTGGGTGTGCATCCGGATATCCCCCCATTCAGCATGTATTCGGAAGTGATCCAGGATGCCATGGTGGATATTATGGCTGACGGAAAGCTTCTGGGAGCCAGCGCATGCAGTCTGACGGTCTCCTGGGATAAATTACAGCAAATCATCGGAAACATGGATTTTTTTGCACCTCGCATTGTGCTTCGCCCCCAGGAGATATCCAATCACCCCGGAATCATACGAAGGCTGGGGGTTATCGCGATGAATACCGCGCTGGAAGCCGATATTTACGGCAATGTCAATTCCACCCATCTTTATGGTATGGATGTGATGAACGGTATCGGCGGAAGTGGAGAATTCACCCGTAACGCCTATCTGTCGATGATGATGACGGCGTCCATTGCCAAAGGCGGAAAAATCTCCGCCATTGTCCCCATGTGTCCTCACATCGACCATAATGAACACTCGGTACAGGTTATCGTAACCGAGCAGGGTCTGGCGGATCTCCGCGGGCTCGGCCCCAGCCATCGTGCCGAAGTCATTATCAACAACTGCGCCCACCCCATGTATCGAGACTACCTGAACCGTTATGTCCGGGAGTCCCGTGTCGGACACATTCGGCACGATCTGACCCGGTGTTATGAACTCCATCGGAATCTCATGAATCATGGAAGTATGTTGCCATAGAAGACTATAGACTTTCTGAAAAATAATTTCGCTGCGTTATCGGTCGGGAATGGCCGAAAAAGGCCTATTCCCTCCCTGCTGCCACGAGAACTGAATTTTCTGAAAGTCCTATATCTCGGAAATCTCTGCAAGAAGAGCATCTGTGCCCCGCTGATTTGGTCTCAGGACGAAATTTTAGATAGTTTCTTCGTGGTATCGCAGGGGGAAATCGATTTACCCCTGCGATTTTTGTAGACCATCCGATAGTGCATGAACCAACGCTTTTCCGGAATCGAACGATTCCTGAAGGTATTCAGGGTGCTTCATTATATCATCTTCAAAATCCAATCCTCGGTAAAGAAGCGATTTCCAGAGTTCTGCATCCAGTACATCCAGAAAATACTTTACCGTCAGCAGCGGACCCTCAAACAGTTTTTTCCCTTTTGTAGCGCCGACGGAAATGAACAATCCCTTTCTTTTAGCGACCCATTCGCCGGGTTGAACCCGATCGATCCAGTATTTTTTGACCCAGAGAGACTGGCACCGGTCCATCAATATTTTGGTATGGGCACTGACAGTATAAAAGAAAATCGGGGATGCAAGCATGATGCCGTCCGCTGTCAACAACAGGTCGTAAATTTTCTGAAAATCATCCTGTATAGCACAGCGTCCGGTTGATTTGCACCCATAGATCTCCAAACATGGCGAGATCTTCAATTTTCGCAGAATAATCTCTTCAACCTGTGCGCCTGCTTCCCTGGCACCTTTAACGGCCTGATTCAGCAGCATAGCGGTATTCCCGTTCAATCTTGGGCTTCCGAAAATAGCGATAATGTTCATGAAAATATCTCCATCTCTTCTTCAGTATCGATCTTTATTCCGAACTGAATGATAAATTCAACTTCCTGAAAAAATAACTTGAACTTTCGATAAAAAAATGATGTTACATTTATTAACAACTGAATCAATTCACTCCGTTTTTGTCAACTATAAACATACTCTGAACTTCATTATTCACCGAGATTTTCTTAACCCCTTCTGTATGGGAATGGGAAGCAAGAACGCAGATGATGACATAGACTTTCAGAAAATTCATTTCGCAAGGCAGCAGGGAGAGAATAGGCATTTTTCGACCGATAGCACAGCGAAATCATTTTCCTGAGCGTCATAGATACAGTTACGCATGTTCCTGTGACGTTTCGGAGATTAAAAACAGGAGGAGTCCAGGATGAATCTCAGCGCGGGTTTAATTCGAAAATTAGAAGACCTTGAACCGAAAATGAAGGATGTTTTTTTATGTTTTATGGAAGAAGTCGATGAAAAAACAAAAATTATTTCAGTCGGGCGAAGTGATTTCGAGGATCTGAAGGGTATCGTTCGCCAGCTTGCCGAGGCCCAGGGTCGGACGGAACACCGTCTTGAAGAGCTTGCCGAGGCCCAGGGTCGGACGGAACACCGTCTTGAAGAGCTTGCCGCGGCACAGGGCCGGACGGAACACCGTCTTGAAGAGCTTGCCGAGGCACAGAAGCGG
>CAYQKZ010000026.1:0-4223 GCA_964418135.1 uncultured Desulfobacterales bacterium | reverse complement strand
AGAGCTTGCCGAGGCACAGAAACGTACCGAGATATCTGTGAAAGCGTTGTCTGTCGGGCTGAAAGACTTGCGTTCCCAGGTTGGTGGGCTTTCTATGTCAGTCGGATATGGGATTGAAGATCGACTTATTCCCCATTTGAAACAATTTGCTTTTCAGGAATTCGGTGTGGAAGTCACCCTTGTAGACCGTCGGAACATCACTTATCCTGATGGGAAATATGATGAAGTCAATCTATATGTTGAGGGAAAAAAAGACAGCCTCCCGGTTTTCCTGATAGGAGAGTGTAAAGCTCAACCCGGAAAAAAAGATTTCGACCGATTCGCTAAACGGGTAGAGCGCCTGCAAAATGTTCTGAAAGGCCAGATCACTGCCCTGATGGTGGGCTATCATTTTACTCCGGAGGTGGAAGCATATGCTGACAAACTGTATCCGAGTATTTTACACTATAAAACATTTCAGATTGCAGCATTGGGGTGATCACCATATCTTCTCGAGAGAGTATTTTTTTAAATGGTGATTAAGACAAAATCGAACCGTGCTTTTTCTTTGTTGGAAGTCATTGTCGTCATGGCAATCATATCCATTTTATCCGCCATTTCCTATTTCAATTATATGGCCTGGATTCCCGGAATTCGTCTGAATGGGGCGGTTCGTCAGGTAATGAGTGATCTGATGGCAGCGCGAATGATATCTATCAAAGAAAATGTCAGTGTCACTGTTTCGCTTATAAACAATCATTCGTATGCTGTAAGTGTCGGAAGTCAGATACCGAAAATCATTGAGATGATGCCGAGTTTTCCCGGAACCACAATCAAGTTTACAACGGTATTGTTTACCTCCCGTGGTTCGTCATCGCCCCGTACGATTACCATCCAGAATACGGCCGGCACCAGGACCATTACGGTCGCGATCACCGGGCGCGTGAAAACGAGTTGAAGCGCCAATTGATTCATATTAATTGAGCAACGGCAATCCCATGCGTAATATTTATAACGATCATGGTTTCAATCTTATAGAAGTAATCATTGCAATGGCAGTGCTGTCAATCGTTTTGCTGGGTATGGCCAGGCTGATCAACATCACGGTATCCGTCAACAGAAACAGCGGTGAAAAAACGGCTGCCATAACCCTTGCTCAGGATAAAATGGAAGAAATCATGGCAAAAGGTTATTCCGGCATTGCTTCAATACGGCAAACCGTTTCCGAAGATTATGATTCTCTGCCAAGTGTGCCAACATTCAAACGCATTACCGATATTCACGTTGATAAACCCCATTCGGGAATGAAACTGATTACAGTTGATGTTTATTGGGATAACGATAAACGACGGGTACGTTTTCAGTCCATTTTATCAAGAATCGGATCGGATTAAAAGAAAGCTTTTGTCTGATTATTTGGATAACAGGAGAGTCGGATATAATGCGGCATGAATCCCTCCGCACATCCAGGGGTATGATGCTTATTGAGCTGCTGGTGGCACTTGCTATTGGCATGGTTGTCATAGTCGCTCTGACCACGACGTTTATCCTTCAGCGGAAAGCTTACGGAATCCAGGAACAGATTGTCGAAATGAACCAGACCGGCAGGGCTGCGATGGATATGATCGGTCGGGAAGTCCGAATGGCCGGATATTTCAGTCCCACTGCCCCCATGCAGCGGTATCGACCAGCCGCTCCAAATTTCGTGGGTATTCCGGTTTCAAGCTCACGTCTTGAACTGCTGGCTGATCTGACCGGAGACGGCGACACAAATGATATGAATGAACGTATTTTCTATACCTTCGATGCCAAAATGCGGATGATTCGCAGAAATACCGGTGGTGGGGCGCAACCTTTTGCTGAAAATATACAGGCATTCAGTTTTCAGCTTTTGGATGCAGCGGATAATCCGGTGTCAACGGACGGAACAGTTCGAAAAGTCAGAATCACCATGACTACCAGAACCATAAAGAACGATCCCGATGATCCGGAAAACGGATATGCCACCCTGACGCTGGTAGAAGATATCTTTCCTCGTAATCTGGGACTGCCGTGATCGGTTTGTGCTTTCTGCATTTTTATCAATACAAGGGGGGGGGGCCGAATTTGATTTCTGTAAGCAACTTGTATTCCGAACGCGGCATGGTATTATTTACGGCCCTTCTGTTTGTTCTGATCATGTCAATCCTCGGGGCGGTCGCTTATGTCATCACTTCGAACGATTCGGCCATTGCAGTCAACCTCGAGGTATCCCGAAAGGCATTTTACAGTGCGGAAGCCGGGATAAATTTCACCTTGAAATCCATCGAGACGGACTTAAAATCGAACTCACTGGAACTTCCTTTAACGGATGGGTCTGCTATTTCGCTGTCATCCTATGTTCTGACGTCCGATGAGGACATCACGGACATTCATTTCGAATATCTGCCGATCGAAGCACCCGTCCTGACCCGGATCGCTGAAAATCTCTATCAATTCACGGTTCGCGGATTTGGTCCCAGAAATGCGGATGCGGATATCAGCGTTACTTTCAAAAACGATACCGCTTTCAAATACAGTGTGTTCGGAGACCAGGATGTTTCATTTCCGGAATATTCCAATTTTTATGGATATAACAGTGACGAAACGTTAAATCCTGTTGGTGACGATGGAAACAATTTGTGCCATATCGGTTCCAACGGCAGTGTCAATTTATCGGGCAACACAGAAGTTCATGGATATATTGGACTGGGCAATAATGGAACAGCCGATGCCGTCTATGTACCAGGCGGAAATCCGGAGCCTCGAATTCTTTCATCGGGTGATGTCGTGCGGTCGGTCGGGCGCATTACGCCGGATCCGCTCGGAGCTGTCGATGGTGAGTATGCCCAGAAATTTGAAATCAGTCGTATTTACAACGACAACGGCATGATTCCATCGGAATTGATCGTTGAACCCGGAGGCTCCGTAACACTGAGCGGAAAACCGGGTGGTGCAACCTATTACTTCACAAAAATTGAATTGAAAAGTGGTGCGGGACTGAATATCGACACATCAGCCGGACCTGTGCGCATCTATTTGTCAGGAGAATTAAACGGAAAACCCGGAACGATAACCCATACGGGGGGTGATCCCAAAAAAATGGCCTTATTTTCAGATTCGACCGATCCCGTATCCATGTCCAACAATAGACCGTTTTATGGTGTTGTCTACGCGCCATATGCCAATATCGAGATCAATAACCGTGCATCGATTTATGGAGCTGTTCTTGCCAGAACTGTTGCAATGAAAAATTCCGGCAATTTATATTTTGACAGTACACTGAAGGATCAATATTTGACTAAGGATGTCGTCATGACTTCATGGATTGAGGAGCGCCGATAGTTATGCATTTTCTGCCGATATAAATCTTGCATGAACTGGTTCTCCTCGACCAGGAACACGTTCATGGCAGGAATACGAGAGTCCGTCAGCTTTATCAGGAATGGGGCTGAATGCCGTATGCGGGATTTTCAATCCCGAGTATCCACAAATGGTTCAGAACATAGAGAATAAAGACATTCATGCCAACCACTGCAAAGCATTCAGGATATCTCTTCATCGCCGGAATGCCGCTATTCACAGACGGATTAAGCGAATCTCACCCACTACCATCACGCGGACATCTCCTTTTTCCGCCGAATCTCCATCTTTTTCCATGCCCCTCCCCGGCTGAAACACTGCCATCCCCATTTCAGCCAGCTCAGCAGCGAAAACGCCAGCCACAAAGACCAGAGCAGCATCAGTCCATGGAACACCCACTCCGGCAGGCTGATTACCCAGGGAGCCGGCAGCATACCGTCGATTCTATCCTGAGTCCAGTTCAGAATTCGGCTGGTGGACTGGTTTCCGGCGATCTGCATGTCGGGGATTCCCAACAGCCCGTTTTCCACGGCCATGTATAGGCCGGACAGCGCTGCCGCGGTCCAGCCCGCCAGTATCAACTGGGTGAAATTGAAAGCCGCCCATCCGCCGTGGGGAATGGTCGTATTGCGAACCCCAAGAATCAGCAGCCATCCCACGACGATCAGCGCCATCCAGGGGGGGATCTGGGTCAGTCCCAGGGTCAGCAGCAGCCAGTGATGGGTTTTCAGCGGAGTCAGGGAGGTTTGTCCCAGACCGATCGAAATCAGAACGACGATCAAGAGATACCCCCAGAACAGGACGGCCGGCCCGAGCCGGGGCCCGGACGTCCAGAGTATCCACCGGTGTTCCGGCAGGTGAAA